>JADGOD010000227.1 GCA_017883125.1 Acidimicrobiales bacterium | reverse complement strand
TTCCGTGGCAGCACCAGCGATGGCGTCGCTGTGCACGACGATCTGGGTCCGTCGATCCCCGAGCGCAGACAGGAGCTCGAAGACCGGCTGGACAGCCCCGGTCTCGTTGTTCGCCGCCATCACCGAGACGAGCGATCCAGCCGTGACCTGCTCGAGGGCCCGGTCCACATCCAGAGTGCCGTCTGGCGTCACGCGGAGCACACCCAACGGCATCCCGGTCGTGGCGGCTCGGGTGCGAGCGGGCTCTCGGACAGCAGCATGCTCGATCGCAGAGACGAAGATCCCCGTCGCCGACGGCGTGCTCGCCAGCGCCACGTTGCACGACTCGGTGCCTCCGGCGGTGAAGATGACCTCCCGAGGCGTGACGCCAACGATCGCCGCCACCCGATCCCGAGCATCCTCCAAGACGCCCCGGATCTGTCGGGCGAGTCGGTGAGCTCCGGACGGGTTCGGCGGAAGCCCGGCGGTGGCCTCGACCATCGCCGCGGCAACCTCGGGCCGGAGAGGAGATCCCGCCGCGTGATCGAGGAAGACCAGGTCGCTCAACTCAGGCGACGTAGAACGTCTTGGGGTTAGTGAACTCCCGCATCCCCAGCGAAGCGAGCTCCCGTCCGTACCCGGAGTGCTTGATCCCTCCGAACGGGAGCTCGGGCGTCGACGCCACCATGGCGTTCACGAAGACCATGCCGGCATCGAGCAGCTCGATAGCGCGAGCCTGCTCGGTCTCGTCGGTGGCCCAGACACTCGAGCCCAGCCCCCACGGCGTGCTGTTCGCCAGCTCGATGGCCGCATCGAGATCGGCCACCCGGTAGACGACGGCGACCGGGCCGAAGATCTCCTCGGTCCCGGCGCGCATCTCGTCGGTGACACCGGTGAGCACTGTGGGTTGGTAGTAGAAGCCCGGACCGTCGATGGCCGATCCTCCGGCCGTCGCTCTCGCCCCCTTGGCGAGGGCGTCAGCCACCTGTCCAGCGACCTCGTCCCGTTGATTGGCCGAGACCAGCGGGCCCACGATGGTGGCGGGCTCCATCGGATCTCCGACGACGACCTCGCTCATCGCCGCCGAGAAGCGCTCGATGAACTCATCGGCTCGTTCTTCGACCACGATGAAGCGCTTTGCGGCGATGCAGGACTGCCCGTTGTTCTGGACCCGGCCGGTGACGGCGAAGGGGACGCACGCGTCAAGATCCGCCGACGCCGCGACGATGAACGGGTCAGAGCCTCCTAGCTCGAGCACGCACTTCTTCAGCACCGATCCGGCCGTCGAGGCCACCGACCGGCCAGCCACCTCGGAGCCCGTGATCGTGACCGCGGCGATCCGATCGTCCTTGATGACGTCGGCCACCCGGGACCCGGGGATCAGGAGGTTGACGAAGCAGCCTTCAGGGAACCCAGCTCGACGGAAGAGGGATTCGAGGTACATCGCCGCCTGAGGGACGTTCGAGGCGTGCTTCAAGACCCCGACGTTCCCGGCCATCAGCGCCGGGGCGGCGAAGCGGACGACCTGCCAGAGCGGGAAGTTCCACGGCATCACGGCCAGGACGGGGCCGAGTGGGTCATAGCGGACACCGCTGCGAGTCGCCGGAGACGAGATCACCTCGTCGCTCAGGATCGCGTGGCCGTGCTCGGCGTAGTACCGCATCGTCATCGCGCACTTCGCCACCTCACCCTTAGCGGCGGCGAACGTCTTGCCCATCTCGCGCGTCAGGAGCTCCGCGGTGACCGGGAGCTCTCCTTCGAGGAGCTCAGCGGCCGTCACCATGTAGCGGGATCGCTCTTCGAACGATGTCCGCCGCCAGACCTCGAAGGTCGACGCGGCCAGCGCCAGTCGCTCATCGACCTCGGCGGCGGTGTGATCCTCGAAGGAGGCCTCGACCTGACCCGTCACTGGATTCGTCGTTGCGTACGGCATCTCCCCATCATGCCAGGCCCCCCGCCGCAGCGAACGGGCGGGTCACCCGCGGCGCGGCGACGAGAGAGGTCTCTCCGCAGCACCTTTCCCGTCGGCCCCAGCTGGAGATCATCGACGAAGCAGACCTCCCTGGGACGCTTGAACGGGGCGAGGAACGATCCCGCAGCCGAGGCCATCCTCGGTTCCGCGCTGGCGGGCGCAAGTCGTTCGACCGTCACCCGTCCGGAGATCACGAGGGTCGACGGCACCAGGCACGTCGATGGGCTCAGCAAGCGCCAAGGTGCCATGCTCATCGATGTGGACAGCGAGATCAGCCAAGCCCGTGAGCTCCTCTGCCATGCATCACACGTCGTGGTGCTCACCGGGGCCGGGATCTCCACCAACTCGGGGATCCCCGACTTCAGGGGGCCCGAAGGGCTCTGGACGAAGGATCCCAACGCCGAGATGCTCTCGACCTTTGACGCCTACGTGAACAGCGAAGAGGTCCGCAGGCGCGCCTGGCTGAGCCGGCTGGACTCCCCCACCTGGACAGCGACCCCCAACGCCGGACATCTCGCCCTGGTCGAGCTCGAGCGACGAGGGGTCCTCGACACGCTCATCACCCAGAACATCGACGGCCTCCACCACGCAGCGGGAAACGACCCGGCGCGGATCATCGAGATCCACGGCAACGTCCGCGACACGGTTTGCCTGCGCTGCGGCGATCGCCGCTCGATGGACGAAGCCCTGGGTCGGCTCCGCTCCGGTGAGAGCGATCCGTCGTGCCTATCGACGACGGTCGGGGAGGCCTGCGGAGGAATCTTGAAGTCAGCGACGATCAGCTTCGGCCAGTCGCTGATCGCTGAAGACCTCGAGAGAGCGGACGCAGCTGCTCACCGGTGCGACCTGATGCTGGCGATCGGCTCGACGCTCAGCGTCTTCCCTGCCGCCGGTGTCGTCCCCACCGCCTCTCGGTCAGGTACACCGGTGATCATCATCAACGGCGAACCGACGGCCATGGACCACCTGGCCTCAGCAGTCGTCCGGGGCGATATCTCCGAAGCGCTCCGCGCTCTGATCGCCCCAGCCCCCTAGCGAGAGCGTCAGCCCTTCTTGGCCTTGCGCCGGGGGCGCAGGGCGAACCACCAGACGCTCACGATCGTGGCGAGGACACCAACGATGCCGACCGCCGGCTTAGCCATGCTTCGCGAAGAGTTCTTGTCGGCCACGTGGCCAACTTACCCGGAGAGATGGTGCTCGGCCACTGCATCGAGCCGATTCCCCTCCTCCCCCTCACGCCGGCGCTCACGAGGCCCGAACGGGTGGAGCTCGACCCAGAGCGGCCCGAAGGAGCCCAGGCACGCGCGAGAGCGCCCCACCGGAAGAGGCCCAAGTGGGCCCCCGCAGCGGGGCGCTCTCGTTGGACGTGGCTCTCGGATCAGCCCTGCTTGTGCGCTTCGATCTCCAGGGTCAGGTTGACCTTGTTCGAGACGACGACGCTGCCGTTCTCAAGGGTTCCCTGGAAGCTGACGTTGAAGTCGCGACGGTCGATCTCGGTGTGGGCCTCGAACCCTGCCATGATCCCGCCCTCTTCCAGGCTGGGTCCGGTGCCGAGGTACTCGAGGTCCCAGGTCACCTGTTTGGTGATTCCACGGATGGTGAGGTCCCCGACGAGGTCGAACTTGTCATCACCCTTTGCCGTGACGGCGGTGGAGACGAAGCGCAGGGTCGGGTGGTTCTCGAGGTCGAGGAAGTCAGCGGTCTTGACGTGACCGTCGCGCATGTCGTTCTTGGTCGTGATCGACGCGGCCTGGATGATCGCGGTGACCTTCGAGGTCTCTGGCGAATCACCGATCTCGATGGTTCCTTCGAACTCAGCGAACTCGCCGCGGACCTTGGCGGCGACAAGGTGACGGACCGTGAAGCCGACTTGCGAGTGAACAGGGTCGACGGTGTAGGTGCCGGGGGCAGGAAGCTGGCTCATGGTTGTTCTCCTTTGGTGGGGGTTAGTGATGAGACTATATCTGTATCTACAGATACTTGTCAAACAGCATCTTCACAAACAGATACATCCTGCTATAATTTCCCCCATGGGCCGCACCTCTCCGCCGTCGCAGACCTCGACCTCCCCCAGCTCCCGCCTGTGCGCGTCGGTGATCAACGACGAGCGGCTGATCCTCATGGGGCTGCTCACCGAGGTCAACGCTCGACTCCAGCGCGTGCTCGGCGCCGAGCTCGAGGCGTCGTGCGACCTCGCCCTCGGCTGGTACGACGTGATGGTCAGGATCGCCCGCTCCCCCGAGGGGCGCCTCACGATGTCGGAGGTCGCCAACCAGACCGTCTACACCTCGGGTGGCACCACCCGGCTCATCGATCGCATCGAAGAGGCGGGGCTCGTCCGCCGCGCCAGCTGCCCGTCCGATCGCCGCACGACCTATGTCGAGCTCACGGAGACCGGCACCACCGCTCTCGAGACGGCGACCACGGCACACCTCGAACACCTCGACGTCCACCTCACTGACCTGCTCTCGGCCACCGAGCGCAGCGTGCTGATCGACGCCCTCACCACGCTCAACGGTGGGCCGTCGGCCTGCGGTAGCTGACCGGATCAAGCGTTCGGTGCCCTAGGGCGCCTTGACGACCCACGCCTTCGCCGCTGGGCGGTCATCGAGCTCGAGTGCCGAGCCCTCACCGGCGCCCTGGCCTCGGCGAACCTCGACGGCCAAGACCTCGGAGCCGACCGACTCGAGCTCCTCGTCGCTCAGATCATCGAGGCCGTCGAGACGCAGCTCGATGCGATCCGCTAGCTCCAACCCGGTCGTCTTGCGGAGCTCCTGGACCTGACGGATCACGTCTCGGAGCACACCCCGCCGGATCAGCTCGTCGTTTAGCGTGAGGTCCAAGGCCACGACCTCGCCCCCCTCGCGAGAGACGGCGAAGCCCTCATGGGACTTGACGCGCAGCTCGAGGTCATCGGGTCCGAGCTCGACGACGCCGTCGGGAAGTGCCACGGACACCGAACGGCCCTCTTCGAGATCCCGGGCAGCGGACGCGCCATCGAGCGCCGCCAGGGCGCCCTTGAGGAACTTGACCGATTCGCCGAGCCGCGGGCCGACCGTCTTGAAGTTTGGGACGAGCTCGAAGCGGAGCACGTCGGAGAGCTCGCCCGCATCGTCGAGCGCGTCGACGTTCAGCTCGTCCTCGACCACTCCCGGCGGAGGCGCAGGTGACCCGGGCGGCAGGAAGACCAGAGCACGCGAGAGCGGCTGGCGCACCTTGACCCCGGCCTCTGCCCGTGCGGCACGTCCGAGCGACGTCAGTCGCCGCGCCACGTCCATCGACGCTTCGAGATCAGGGTCGATCAGAGAGCTGTCGGGCACCGGCCAGTCGATCAGGTGCACGGAGGCATCGTCGTCTGCTTCGACGAGCCCGCGCCAGAGGTTGTCGGCGACGAAGGGGCAGAACGGGCTGAGCAGCGTGGCGACCAGCACGAGGACCTCGTGGAGCGTCGCCTGGGCTGCAAGAGAGTCCGTGGCCGGTGCCGAGGGGTCGGTGCGCCAGAACCGGCGGCGGGAGCGCCGGACGAACCAGTTCGAGAGATCGTCCACCAGCCCGGCGATCGGCGAGGCGGCCGCAAGCGGTTCGTACGCCTCGAGCTGGGCGGTGACCTCTGCGAGCGTCCCATGCGCGCGCGACAGGATCCATCGGTCGAGATCGCCGCGATTCTTCGGCGCGGGGATCTCCGGATCCGTCGGGTTGAAGCTGTTCAGCGAGGCATAGGTCGTGAAGAAGCTGTAGGTGTTCCACAGCGTCCCGAGCACGTCGCGCATCGCCGTCTGGATCGCGGGGATCGAGACCCTGGTCGCCGTCCACGGCGAGCCCTGCGAGAACATCCACCAGCGCAGTGCGTCGGCGCCCATCGAGTCGATGATCTCGAACGGATCGATGATGTTGCCCTGCGACTTCGACATCTTGCGACCCTCGGCATCGACGATGTGGCCGAGGCACATCACGTGCCGGTAGGGGGCTGCGTCGAAGACGAGGGTGTTGACGGCCAGCAGCGAGTAGAACCACCCACGCGTCTGATCGATGGCCTCGGTGATGAAGTCCGCCGGGAACGACAGCGCCTCGGCGGATCCCTCGACGTGCGGATAGCCCACCTGGGCCGCCGGCATCGATCCGGAGTCGAACCATGCGTCGATGACCGGCTCGACCCGTGTCGCCGTCGAGGGAGCGCCGAGCGCCACGCACTGGGGGCAGTCGAAGGTGACCTCGTCGATCACCGGCCGGTGGGGGTCGATCTCGCTGAGGTCTTGGCCGGCCAGCTCTGAGAGCTCGGCTCGGCTCCCCACGCAGGTCAGGTGCCCCTCGACGCAGCGCCAGATCGGCAGCGGCGTGCCCCAGAAGCGGTCGCGGGACAGGGCCCAGTCGACGTTGTTGGCCAGCCACTCGCCGAATCGGCCGTCGCGGATGTGCGCCGGATGCCAGTCGACCCCCTGGTTCTCCTCGATCATCCGGGGGGCGACCTTGGTGGTGGCGATGTACCAGCTCGGCTTTCCCCAGTAGATGAGGACCGTGTTGCACCGCCAGCAGTGCGGGAGCGCATGGGGGTAGTCCATCCGCCTGATCAGCGCCCCGCGCGACTCGAGGACGTCGTTGATCTCGGTGTTGGTGTCGCGCACGGAGCGCCCCGCCAGCCAGCCGATCTGATCGGTGAAGCAGCCGTCGGGCCCCACGGGGTTCACGGTGGCCAGGGAGTTGTCCCTCCCGACCTGGCGGTCGATCTCACCGAACGCCGGGGCAAGGTGCACCAACCCGGTACCGTCCTCGGTGGTGACGAAGTCGGCGCCGACGATGACCTCGGCGACGTCGCCGGGCTCGAACGCCACGTCGTCGAACGGCCGTCGGTAGCGGAGACCCACGAGATCGCTGCCGGGGATGGTGGCAGTGATCGTCGCCCCCTCACCGACGACGGAGGCGACGAGGTCCTCGGCCATGATGCGGCCGTCGACGACCGCATAGGTCAGCGACGGGTTCACCGCGACGCCGGTGTTCGAGAGCAGCGTCCACGGCGTCGTCGTCCAGACGGCGCGGTGCGTCGCGCCCTTGGCGAGGGAGGGGTCGGGATCGACCAGCTCGAAGGCGACGTAGGCGGACTCGTCGACCTCGTCGTGGTAGACGCCGGGCTGGCCGAGCTCGTGAGAGCTCAGCGAGGTGCCGCAGCGCGGGCAGTACGGGAGCACCTTGAGGTCCTCGTAGAGCAGGCCCTTGTCGAAGATCGTCTTGAGCTGCCACCAGACGCTCTCGATGTACTCGGGTGCGAACGTCCAGTAGGCCCGGTCGAGGTCGGTCCAGTAGCCGATCCGCTCGGTCAGGACCTTCCAGTCCTCGACATAGCCGAGCACAGACTCCTTGCAGAGCCGCGTGAACTCGGCGATCCCGACCTCATCTTCGATCTGGCGCTTGCCCGAGATCCCAAGCCGCTTCTCCACCTCGACCTCGACAGGCAGCCCGTGGGTGTCCCAGCCTGCCCGGCGATCGACGTAGTGGCCGCGCATCGTCTGGAACCGACAGAAGAGGTCCTTGTACGCCCTGGCCCACACGTGGTGGAGCCCCGGCTTCCCGTTGGCGGTCGGGGGTCCCTCGTAGAAGACCCACGGAGTGGCTCCCGATCGATTCGCCACCGAGCGCTCGAAGACGCCATGCGTTCGCCAACGCTCAAGCTCGGCGGCTTCGATCGCCACGAAATCGATCTTCGGACTGACAGGGCGGAACACGACACTCCTCTTCAAGGCCTTGAGAGACCTCGATCCTACCGAGAGTCACCGCCCTGACCGGTGGGACGCCCCGGTGCCGTACGATCCGCACTTGTGAGCGACGCGAAGATCACCATCGAAGAGGTGGCGTTCGGATCCGCTCCCGCTCAGGCGATCATCATGGCGGCGGCCGACGAGCTCGACCGGCGATACGGGCCCGAGACCGATTCCAAGCCCCTCGACCCGGAGGACTTCGAGCCGCCCAACGGGTCGTTCCTGATCGCCCGGATCGACAGTCATCTGGCTGGAGGTGTGGGCTTGCGTCGGGTCGCCCAAGACGTCGGGGAGATCAAGCGCCTCTGGGTCCGACCCGATCTGCGTTGCCACGGCGTCGGCGCGCTCCTGATGGCTGCGGTCGAAGAGGCGGCCAGGGACCTCGGACAGACCCTGGTGATCCTCGAGACAGGACCGCTCCAACCCGAGGCGGTCGCCCTCTATGCATCGACCGGGTGGGAGGTCGTCGACCGCCATCCGATCCCGTTGTCAGACTACCCAGACGCGATCCGATTCCTGAAGCGCTTCAGCGGCTAGGGATCACGAGTCGGCGCTCAAGAGCCGATCGAGCTCATCGACGTCGAGGTCGGCGAGCGACTCGAGGACGAAGTCGGCGATCCTGATCTCAGGACGGTCACGCTCGCTGGCCTCGGGGACCGCCACGCAGATCATCCTGCCTGCCTTGGCCGCCACCACCCCGGCTGGGGAGTCTTCGAACACGAAGGAGCGCTCGGGGGATGCGCCGAGGGCGCGTGCAGCGGTGAGGAACACGGCGGGGTGCGGCTTGCCGTATGCCTCGTCTTCGGCAGAGCAGATCACCTCGAAGGCATCGGCGAGACCGATGTGGCCGAGCACGACCTCGATGAGGCGGTGCGGAGTCGATGAGGCGAGCGCCACCGGTCCTCGCTCGGCCATGGACTGCACCGCCTCGATCGCTCCCGGGAGGACCACACCGCTCTCGAGGACGAGCTCGCCGACGCGGTCGACGATCCTCTGGGCGACCGTGTCGGGTGACGGCCCCTTCCACGGATAGCGCGCGAACCAGTAGGCGGTCACCTCATCGACGAACATGCCCTTGGTCAATCGCGTCTCGGCGCGCACCAAGGGGACCCCGAGGCTACCGAAGATCTCCACCTCGGCGATGTGCCACAGCGGCTCTGAGTCGATGAGGAGGCCATCCATGTCGAAGATGGCCGCCCGATTCGGGATCCGCGCCACTCAGACGGGGAGCTGCGCCTCGATCGCCGCGACGAGGGCGGGGTCGTCGGGCTCGACCTGGGGCCGGAATCGGCCGACGATCTGACCAGACGGCGAGACGAGGAACTTCTCGAAGTTCCACTTCACGTCGCCGGCCTCACCGTCGCTGTCGGAGACCGCGGTGAGCTCGGCGTAGATCGGGTGCTGGCTCTCGCCGTTGACATCGATCTTCTCGAACAGGGGGAAGGTCACGCCGTAGGTGGTCGAGCAGAAGCTGATGATCTCCTCGGCCGTACCGGGCTCTTGACCCATGAACTGGTTGCAGGGGAACCCGAGGACGCAGAAGCCCCGGTCCTCGTACCGCTTCTGGAGCTCTTCGAGCCCGGTGTACTGCGGGGTCAGGCCGCACTTGGAGGCGACGTTGACCAGGAGGAGCGCCTTGCCCTCGTAGGGCTTCAGCGAGGAGGGATCTCCGGCGAGGGTGGCGATGGCAGTGTCAAAGATGGTCATGGCTCTGACCCTAGCGGCGGCCCACCCGCAGCGCCCCGAAAAGGCGTCGACTCGTCGGACGCAGCCCCCTCGGCCATGCTTGGTGCCATGGACCGCACACCGACCCGATCCGACCCCTCTCTCAGGCGGGTGATCTGATGCGCGCCGTGGTCATCGTCGATGGAGAACTCGCCATCGAGGAGCGACCCGACCCGACCCCCGGGCCCACCGAGGTGGTGGTGAAGGTTCGATCCGCCGGGGTGAACGCCGCCGACCTCCTGCAGCGCCGAGGCTTCTACCCCGCCCCGCCGGGTGCTCCGGCCGACATCCCCGGCCTCGAGATCGGCGGTGAGATCGTCGAGGTCGGATCAGCGGTCGCCGGGTGGGGCCTCGGCGACAGGGTCATGGGCGTGGTGGCCGGTGGAGGCCAGGCCGAGCGGTGCCTGCTCGACGCCTCGAACCTCCTGGCCGTCCCCGACTCGGTCGACGACCATGAGGCGGGTGGATTCGCCGAGGCCTACGTCACCGCCTACGACGCCATCGTCACCCGAGGAGGGCTTCGTTCCGGAGAGCACCTCCTCGTCACCGGCGCGGCGGGTGGGGTGGGCACCGCTGCTGTCCAGCTCGGCGCGGCGCTCGGCGCCGAGGTCACCGCGTCGGTTCGCAGCGCAGCGAGGCGTCCTGCGGTCCGAGCCCTCGGTGCAGCTCGTGCCATCGATCCCGTCGAGGTCAAGAGCCACGGCCCCTACGACGTCGTCCTCGAGCTCGTCGGCGCGGCCAGCCTCGACTCCGGGGTGCTCTCGTCGCTCGCCACCGAGGCGCGCGTCGTGGTGATCGGCGTCGGCGGCGGATCACGCGTCGAACTCGACCTCCTCGGCCTCATGGGCGCTCGCGCGTCGATCGGCGGAGCGACCCTGAGGCCCAGGACGGTGGCCGAGAAGGCCGCCGTGATCGAGGCCGTTGGCGCCGACGTCCTCCCCCTCCTCTCTCGAGGAGCCGTCAAGGTCCCGCTCCTCGCCTCATTCCCCCTCGAGCAGGCCACCGAGGCCTACGCTCGGTTCGCCCAGGGCGACAAGCTCGGCAAGATCGTGCTCGTGCCGTAGAGATCCGACCCGCTGGGTTCCTCTCGCAGCATGCACGCTCTTGATGAGGCCGGATCACCGAACATGCAAGGAGAACGATCATGGGATATCTCGAAGATCGGGCACAGCTCATCGGACGGCGGGCCATCATCGTGGGTGGTGGCGGTGGTCTCGGGCAGGCATGTGCGGTCGACCTGGCCGGAGCAGGTGTGAACCTGGCCCTCTGCGATCGAGACCCCGAGGGTCTCGCCGAGACCGGAGCGATGATCAATGCGCTCGGCACCTCGGTGATCACCGAGGTGCTCGATGCTCGAGATCCAGACGCGCTCGGCGCCTTCTTCGAGACCGCAGATGTCGGCTTCGACGGCGGCCTCGATGTGCTCATCAACGTCGTCGGCGGAACGTTCCGCGCTCCGTTCGAGGAGTCCAGCCCCAAGGCCTGGGATGCTCTGATGCGGACCAACTTCGTCTGGCTCCTGGCCTCGCACCAGCTCGCCATCCCCCGGATGCGCCGCGCCGGCAAGGGGAGCATCATCAACTTCACGTCCATCGAGGCGCACCGGGCTGCGCCAGGCTTCGCCGTCTACGCCGCCATGAAGGCAGCGGTCGCCAGCCTGACAGCCACCTTGGCGGTCGAGCTCGCCCCCGAGGCCATCAGGGTCAACTGCATCGCCCCCGACATCACCCGGACGCCGTCGATGTCCGCCATCCCCGGCGGCCCAGGGGCGGCGGTGCGCGAGGGCGCCCAGGAGCTCCAGGACGAGATCGCCTTCCCCATGGGTCGCACCGGCGTCTACGCCGACATCGGAGGGTGCGCGCTCTTCCTGGCCTCAGACCTCTCGAGCTACGTCACCGGCACCACGATCCATCCTGATGGCGGGACCATGGCGGCGAAGGGCTGGTACAACTGGCCCAGCACCGGCTATCTCAACTTCCCTCCGATGGATGTCATCGACATGATGCTGGACGCGAACCCCTCATAGCCGCGGCGGGTTCGATCGATCCGCCGACCTAGCATCTGGCCATGAGCCCGTACCCCCCTGGAGCCGAGGAGCTGGGGCGAGGACCCGTCCTCGCTCCAAGGGACCTCGATCTCGACGCCCTCGAGCGCGACGCTCGAGCACAGCTCGGTGAGATGGCGTACGCCTACTACTCCGGAGGGGCCGAGGACGAGCGACTGATCACGGAGAACGTCGGTGCGTGGCGACGCATCGGGCTCAGCCCCCGCGTGCTCGTCGACGTCTCGGAGATCTCGACCACGACAACGGTGCTCGGCGAGGAGGTCATGCACCCGGTCCTCGTGGCCCCTACGGCGATCCACCGCATGGCGACCCCTGACGGCGAGCTGGCGACCGCACGGGGGGCCGCCCGAGCCGGGACGGTGATGACGCTCTCGTCGCTGTCGAACACCGTGCTCGAGGAGGTGGCGGCCGCTGGAGGGGGCGCCCCGCAGTGGATGCAGATCTACGTCCTTCGGGATCGTGGGCGCACCAAGGACATGGTCGAGCGGGTGGCCGCCGCCGGATACAAGGCGCTGGTCCTCACGGTCGACGCACCGGTCTCAGGTCTCCGCTCACGCGAGATCCGCGGCGGCGTCCACCTCCCTGGCGACCTCGAGCTCCCGAACCTCGCCCATGCCGCGGCGGCGCGCGCCCAGCGCGACGGGTTCATGGCGGTCGTGAGCCGAGAGTTCGACCCCTCCATCACCTTCGACGACATCGGGTGGCTCGCCGAGGTCTCCGGTCTTCCCGTCCTCATCAAGGGCGTCGCCCGAGGAGACGACGCGGCCAGGTCCATGGAGTCCGGAGCGGCTGGCGTCGTGGTCTCGAACCACGGGGGCCGCCAGCTCGATGACGCCCCGGCGACCGCAGACGTCCTCGCAGAGGTCGTCGACGCCGTCGCCGGCTCGGGCGAGGTCTTCGTCGACGGTGGGATCCGACGTCCCTCCGACGTGGTCAAGGCGCTCGGCATCGGAGCGCAGGCGGTCATGGTCGGCCGCCCGGTCCTCTGGGCCCTGGCCACCGGGGGCGACGACGGCGTGGCCGGGCTGCTCACCTGGTTCGCCCACGAGCTCCGCCGCACCATGGCGCTCTGCGGCACCCCATCGATCCAGGACATCGACCGCTCGGTGCTCGATGCGTCACGATCTCCTGGTTGAGGACCCGCGGAGAGGATGATGACCCCCGACGCGCCACTCGTCCCTCGGCCTGACCGCCTCGACCCGCGACGCCCCGACTACGACGCCATCCTCGAGGCCCACCGCATCGCCATCGAGCGCGGGGCGTCGACGTACACCGATCCGACCACCGGGCTGAGCGTCTTCACCTCGGCGGCGCTGCTGGCCAAGGGCTCCTGCTGCGAGCGGGGATGCCGCCACTGCCCGTATCCGGTGCGGACCCCTGCATCCGACTGAGGCTCGAGTGCGTCAGTCGAGGAGGTCGGCCAGCGGCCGGTAGTTCAGGTTGTGAGCGTCGGCAACGGGTCCGTAAGTGATGTACCCCTGCGTGACGTTCACGCCTTCGGCGAGAGCCGCATCTGCTCGCACGGCGTTCTGCCATCCGTGGCGGGCGATCTCAAGGGTGAAGGGAAGCGTCGCGTTCACCAGCGCGTGGGTCGACGTGTTCGGCACCGCTCCGGGCATGTTGGCGACGCAGTAGAAGAGCGAGTCGTGCACGGCGAAGACCGGATGAGAGTGGGTGGTCGGCCGCGTCGACTCGAAGCAGCCACCTTGATCGACCGAGATGTCCACGAGGACCGATCCGGGGCGCATCGAGGCGACCATCTCATCGGTCACCAGCTTGGGGGCTCGCGCTCCGACGACGAGGACCGCACCGATCACGATGTCCGCCATCTGCACGTACTCCTCGATCGCGTGCCGGGTCGATGCCACCGTCTCGACCGCCCCACGGAAGTGGTGGTCAATCTCCCGGAGACGCTCCAGATTGCGATCGAAGACGTAGACGTTGGCGTGCAGCCCCACCGCCAGCGTGGCCGCCGCCATGCCGGCGACGCCGGCTCCGATGACGACGATGTTGGCCGCCACCACCCCGGGCACCCCGCAGACCAGCGTGCCCCGTCCCCCGCCGGCGCGCATGAGGTGGTGCGCCCCCATGAGCGGCGCCATCCGACCGGCCACCTCGCTCATCGGCGTGAGCAGCGGTAGCGAGCCGTTCGCCAGGCGCACGGTCTCGTACGCGATCGCCGTGTTGCCCGCTGCGATCAGCGCTTCGGTGCAGGCCAGCGAGGCGGCGAGGTGCAGGTACGTGAAGAGGGTCTGCTCGGGACGAGCGGCGAGTCGCGGGTACTCCTCGGGAACCGGCTCCTTCACCTTGAGCACCAGTTCTGCGGTGGCCCAGAGGTCATCGACGTCGTCGATGATGGTCGCCCCCGTCGAGACGAAGTCATCGTCGCGGATCGATGAGCCGACGCCCGCGCCCTTCTCGATGATGACCGAGTGCCCCGCCTGGGTCAGCTCCTTGACCCCGGCCGGAGTGATCGCCACCCGGTACTCATCTTCTTTGATCTCTCGTGGTACTCCGACGATCACGGGTCTCAGCGCTCCTGTACCGACGTCTCAGTCGATCGTCTCGTAGGCGACGGGCTTCGTGCTGAAGAAGTCGCCCTTGTGGCGAAGCCGGGCGATGGCCATGAGCCGGATGCCCAGGGCGAGCACGACCACCGCAGGTGCTATGTGCATGCTCCAGTTCTGTCGGATGACCTGATAGCCGACCCAGAACATGAACAGCCCCGACAGCACCGGGAGCAGGATCCCTGTGAAGAAGAAGCTGGTCCGCTCGAAGGCAGCCTTGCGGAAGGCCCACGCACATGCCAGACCTGTGGCGCCGTAGTAGATGGCCACCAGCACACCGAGGTCCGTGATGATGTAACCGAGGATCGTGCCGACGCCTGCGGCGCCCCGGTGGTCCGACGCCAGCGAGCGGCGTCGGGGGAAGCCCTCGAAGGTGGCCGAGAAGATGGCGGGCCTCCTCGGAGGCTGACGAGGCGGGCGGCTCGGCCCTACTTCAGGATGTTCACCGCCCGAGCGGCGACGACGATCACCACCACCATCGACGCCGTCGACTCGGCGGCCATGAGCATCTTCGCCAATCGGGTCAGGGGCATTGCATCGGTCGGGCTGAACGCCGATCCGTTGGTCAGCGCCACGTAGAAGTAGTCGATGTACCGCGGGCGCCAGTTCGGCTGTGCGAGCCGCGGGTTCTCCATCTGGGGGAACTGGAAGTCCGGCCATCTCTCGTGTGGGGTGTTGCGGGTCGCAGGGCCTCCCCGGTCGAGCTCCCAGAACCAGAGGGAGAAGACGATCACGTTGGTCACCCACACCAGCACCGCCGAGTAGACGAGGACCCTGCCGTCCACCCCTCCCTTGCCGGGGTGGAGCAGGTGGTGGACGAGCAGGTAGATCGAGACGAGGTTCGCCGCGTTGATCAGCGCGATCAGGCTGATCATCAAGGGGCGCGTCCAGCGAGGCTGGCCGGGGTGGAGGCGCCGGTGGGTGATCGAGAGGGGGATGAGCGGGAGGAGCTCCAGGGCGGGCACCAGCCACCGCGGCTCGATGATCAGGACGCGCGGGAGGGCGAGATAGAGGAAGACGCAGACGATGAGCGCCAGCGACGCCGGCCAGCGGTCTTCGCGGAAGTCCTTCTCGGCCGCTGCGTCTGCATCGGTGATCACGATGATGCCCTCTCCAAGAGATCAGCCCGGATCCGGCGCGTCTCGAGCGTGGTCTCGTCCGCCAGCGACATCTCTCCGATCGTAGGGCGTGTGGCGCCCTGGCGGCGGCTCTGGTGATGCGGTGGGAGAGCTCCCGCTCAGCGGAAATCCCGAGACCCTGGGACGGGGGCGGAGAGAACGAGCGGCTCGACCCGTTCGGCCACCACGTTGATCGCCCCCTGAGCCTGCTCGAGGCGCCCGTGGATCACGAGCGCTGGAGCCCCTCGGGCCACGTGCCGCCACCTCGCCCACGCCCCCTTGGAGAAGACCACGTTGACGTGGCCGGTCTCGTCCTCGAGGTTGACGAAGACCGCGCCGTGCGCCGTCTCAGGGTGCTGGCGGTGGGTGACCGCGCCAGCGACGCTCACCTTCGCCCCGCGGTGCTCCCGGAGCGCTCCGGCCCGGACCACCCCGCGCCGGTCGAGCTCGGGGCGGGCCAGCGAGAGCGCCGTCTCGTCCGGGGTCACCCCGAGCGCCCAGAGGTCGTCGGCGACCGACTCGAGTGCGGAGGGCTCCTCGAGGGCCGGCGCGTGGATCCCGGTGACCACACCGGGAAGTCGGTCCCGCGTGGCCTGGGCGGCGGCGCCGGCGCTCCAGAGCAGCGCTCGTCGGCTCGTGCCCATCGACGAGAGCGCTCCCCCTGCGGCGAGCGTCTCGAGCTGGGAGCGGTTGAGCCCGGCACGGCGGACCAGATCCTCCTGGGAGCGCCACGGACGACCGCTCGCCACCCGAGCGGCGACCTCGGAGCGGAGCCCGCGGACCTGGGCGATGCCGAGCCGGAGACCGAGTCCGTGCTCTCCGGGCTCGAGGGTGACGTCCGCCTCCGAGCGCTGCACGTCGGGCCGGAAGACCTCCACACCGTGACGCTCGGCGTCGGCCAGCAGGCTCTGCGGCGACCAGAACCCCATGGGCTGGGCGTTGAGCAGCCCGGCGTAGAAGGCGGCCGGGTGGCGGTGCTTCATCCACGCCGAGCAGTAGACGAGGTGGGCGAAGGAGACCGAGTGCGACTCGGGGAACCCGAAGTTGGCGAAGGCGGCGAGTGCGTGGAAGATCGAGTCCGCCGTCTCCCCGACGACCCCCTTGGTGGCCATCCCGGCGTAGAGACGGTCCCTGAGCGCCGCCATGCGGGCTTCAGAGCGCTTCGATGCCATGGCCTGGCGCAGCTCATCGGCCTGTGCCGCGCTGAACCCGGCGATGGCCACCGCCATCTCCATCAACTGCTCCTGGAACAGCGGCACCCCGAGGGTGCGCTTCAGGATCGGCTCCAAGAGGGGGTGCGGGTACGTCACCGGCTCCTCTCCACGCCGGCGTCGGATGTACGGGTTGACCGCGTTCCCCTGGATGGGCCCCGGCCTGATCAGGGCGACCTCGATGACCAGGTCGTAGAAGCACCGCGGCTCGACCCGGGGAAGCGTCCCCATCTGGGCACGGCTCTCGACCTGGAAGACGCCGACCGTGTCGGCCGCACAGAGGAGGTCGTAGACGACGTCTTCCTGGGGGAGCTCGCCGAGATCGATCGTGATGCCCTCGTGGACCTCCACCAGGTCGACCATCCGGTGCAGCGCGTCGAGCATGCCGAGCCCCAGGAGATCGAACTTCACCAGCCCGATGGCCGCGCAGTCATCCTTGTCCCACTGGAGCACGCTGCGACCCGGCATCCGGCCCCACTCGACCGGGCACACCTCGATCACCGGCCGATCGCACAGGACCATCCCCGCGGAGTGGATCCCGAGGTGACGCGGTCGGTTGAGGACCTGGCGGGCCAGATCTGCCACCATCGCGGGCATCTCCTCGGCCTGCTCGACCGTCTGGCCCACCGGGTCCTCTCCGGAACCGAACCAGCGCCGGTCGACCGACCCCGACCACCGCTCCACCTCGCCGACGTCCGCACCCAGGGCCTTGCCCATGTCGCGGACGGCCGAGCGCGGCCGGTAGGTGATGACGTTGGCCACCTGAGCGGCGTGACGGCGGCCGTAGCGGGCGTAGACGTACTGGATCACCTCCTCTCGCCGGGACGACTCGATGTCGACGTCGATGTCAGGCGGCCCATCACGGGCCGGCGAGAGGAAGCGCTCGAAGAGGAGCCCGAGGCGCACGGCGTCGGCGTTGGTGATCCCGAGCGAGAAGCAGACCGCTGAGTTCGCCGCCGAGCCACGACCCTGGCAGTAGATGTCGCGACGGCGGCAGAACTCGGTGATGTCGTGCACGATCAGGAAGTAGCCGGCGAAACCCAGCATTCCGATGACGTTGAGCTCGTGGTCGATCTGGGCCCAGGCCCCCGGCACCCGCTCGGCATCCCGTGGTCCGTACCGGGCTCGGGCACCTTCCTCGGTGAGGGCGGCGAGCCATGAGAACTCGTCCATCCCCTCGGGGCAGGGGAACGCCGGGAGGCGCGGGGCGACGAGGCGCAGATCGAAGGCGCACGCTGTACCGATGGCGGCGGCCTGCTCGACGGCACCCGGCCAGCGTCGAAAGCGTCGCTCCTGCTCGGCGCCAGCTCGCAGAGAGGCTGCAGCCGTCGGCGGCAGCCACCCCTCCATCTCATCGAGCGTGGCGTGCGCCCGGGTGGCGGCGAGAGCGGTGGCGAGGGGGAACGACGATGCTCTGGCGTAGTGGACGTTGTTGGTGGCCACCAGTGCGACGTCTGCCGCGGTGGCAGCGAGGGCTAGCGCGTCGTTCCGGGCCGTGTCCATCGGCAGCCCGTGATCCCATATCTCCACCGCGACGCTCTCTCTCCCCACCGCGTCGATGAGCTCATCGAGCCGACGCCGTGCCTCGGTGGGACCCTGATCGCTGAGCGCTCGGGCCATCGGGCCCTTCCGGCAGCCCGTGAGCACCCAGAACCGCCCGCCGTGAGCACTGGCGATGTCGTCGAGTTCGAGGCGGGGCGCTCCCTTGGTCCCGCCTCGTAGGTGTGCTTCAGCAAGCAGCACCGAAAGCCGCGCGTACCCCTCGGGATCACGGGCGAGAAGGACCAGGTGATCGCCCTCAGGATCGCGGACGCCCGTCCGCTGCGACGTCGAACCGATCGTCACCTCGGCACCGAACACGGTGGGCAGCCCGATGGTGCGCGCCGCGTCAGCGAACCGGACCACGCCGTAGAGGCCGTGGTGGTCGGTGAGCGCGAGGGCCTCGAGGCCGAGGCGCGCTGCCTCGACCACCAGCTCTTCAGGGTCGGAGGCCCCGTCGAGGAAGCTGAAGCCCGAGTGGCAGTGGAGCTCGGCGTATCGAGTCATCAGTCATACCGCCCGAGCAGCAGCCACCCTCCGCGCTCCGCGGCGAGCAGCAGTCCGACCCCTGCGTCAGTCAGCACCTGGAGCCGGGCCCGGGCCCGGCGAAGATCCCACCACCTCGTGGTGAGCGGCCACGGACCAGCCCAGGCCACGATCCCGAACTGGCGAGACTCCCCGGCGATGATGCACCGGTCGGGAACCGCGGTGAGGAGGCCTCGTGCGCTCACCTCCACCGGAGCACCTGCTGGGTCGGTGAGGCGGACGGGCACCGGCGGCGAGAAGACTGTGGTGGGAGACGGCGCCGGAAGCCCCCCTGGCCACGGCGCCGTGGTGTCGGCGAGCTCCGGCGGCCGACTCCCGAACGGCACCAGCTCGGCTCGGTCGGCGGGATCGTGCCCCGGTCGGACTCGCGCCACCTGGACCATCGTCGGTCCGAACCGCTGCTGGAGCCGGATCGCTGCCCGCGCGGCGCGCTCATCGGCCAGAGACGTCCCACCGAAGAACGATGGCTGAGCCGTCGAGGGCGCCACCTCGTGGAGGCAGCGCAGACGGGCGCCGATACGTGGGTCGCGGATGCCCTCGAGGTCCCCGATCTCACCCCGAGCGACCCGGTGGCAGTGGACGCCATCGTTCCCAAACCGCTCGAGGACCCGGTCCTCGGGCAAGGAGGCGAACCAACCCAGGGTCGAAAGACCGAGTCGTTGGGTCAGGACGGCGAGCTCCGCTCGACGCAGGACGGAGACCGGGAACGGCGCAAGGAACTGAGGCGTGCATCCGGGGGGGACGAGCACCTCTTCTCGGGCCGCCATCACCCCGGCGAAGAGCCCATCGGCGATGCCGAGTCGAACAGCCGTCCCGACCCGCTCGGCGAACGCGCCGAGCTCGTCTCGGAGCAGATCGAGGACCGCCTCCTCTCCGCCGTAGAAGCGGCTCGGCGCCCGTGCCGGGAGTGCGGCCAGACCAAGCCGGACCGGGCCGACGAACGGGCAGTGCTCACCGATGATCTCAAGGGCTTCGGAGAACGCACGTGCTTCATCCCCCCGCGGCCCCTCGTTCGAGAGTCCTGGGAACCAGAGGACAGCCACCCGTTCCACGACGTCAACGGCGCTCGTCGGCCACTGCCACGACGCCCGTCGGGGACGGAAGCCACACCGACGCCGAGCGAGGTCGGAACCCCCCGCGACCTTCGACCGAAACCTCCGACCGTCGTGCCGCGAGCCGGCCGTCGCCCCGACCTGCCCCCTGCCAGAGCGGCCGCTCCACGTGGACGACGACCTCTGGGGGAACCGGCCACTGGGCCTGGTCCGTCACCACCACGACGAGCGCTGCTCGTCGCTCCCGGGCCCTGGCCATCAGCCGTCGAGCGGCGGCGTGCGGGACCCGGCCGGGGGGTCGCAGAAGGATCAGCTCCATGCCGTCGAGGAGCTCGGCGGCGGCATCGGCCCACCCGGCTCGCGGCTGAGGGACGAAGACCGCCCGACGCAGATCGAGCCCCAGCTCGGCCATGGCCACCACCCCGGGGTCTTCGAACCCCACCGCTGCACACCAGTGGCCGGCGGAGGACGCGTGTGCCAGCAGGCTGACGCCGAACGACGTCGCTCCCGACCCAGGAGCACCGTGGACCACCGTCGTCGCTCCCCGACGTAGCGCTCCGCCCGGCAGGAGCGTCGAGAGCAGGGGGCTGACAGGGAGCGTGCGGGCCGATGCGGAGATGACCGGCGCCACCTTCTGCTTGAGCCCCCGAGGGACCGGTGGCCGAGGACCTCTCGGGGGAGGAGATGAAGAGAAAGCGAACATATGTTCGACTCTACTCATCCCCTGTGGCATCGGCCAGGGGCTCCGAGTGCCACACTTGTCCCGGCACATCTACTCGTCCCCCCAAGGAGGTGACTGCCCCATGGCTGATACCGAGACCGGTGTCTTCAGCGACACCACCACCAAACAGCGGCTTGACCTCCCCTGGGACGTCATCCTGTGGAACGACCCGGTGAGCTTGATCTCCCTCGTGGTGCGCGTCCTGCGCAAGCTCTTCTCCTATGACCTGGCCACCGCCGAGCGCATGACGATGTCGGTCCACAACGACGGCAAAGCGGTCGTCTGGAGCGGTGAGAGAGACAAGGCCGCCGCCTACTGCGTCGCTCTCCACGGCTATGCCCTGTCCGCCACCATCCAGCCGAGCCAGTGAGCGAGCCGTTCCGACGGATGCCCACGGGCGTCGCCATCGATCTCCCCGAGCCGCTCCGACGGTGGCTGGCAGCGCTGGCGACCGAGACGGCACACGACGCCGTCCGCGTGGACAATCCCGTCCATCGTCGCCTCCTCGGGCCGATCAACCCGACCGACGACCACGACGACCCCGTCAAGGAGCTCCAGCGCCAGTTCGGCGTCGAAGGCTCGCTCGGCGTGCTCGTCGAGACCGCTCACGCCGAGATGATCAGCGAGGATCAGGCCGAGGAGTGGATCCGTGCCCTCCAGCTCATCCTGGCGGCCACCGCAGCGCGGATGGCGATACTCACCGACGAGGACGTCGCTGCTCTGGACGAGAAGTCCACCTCGACGATCACCACCCTGCAGGCCATCATCTCGCTGATGATCGACGCACTCGACAGCTGAGCGGCCGAGGACCACGCTCTTCCCATGTGCGGTCGCATCGCTCTCTTCACTCCCCCTGCCCGGATGGCTCGGCTCCTCGAAGCCACCCTTGGTGACACCGTCAACCCCACGGGCCGCCCGAGTTGGAACGTGGGGCCGACCCGTCTCCTCGACGGCATCCACGACGTCGACGGGACCCGCGTGCTCGACCGCTATCGCTGGGGGCTGATCCCGTCGTGGTCCAAGGACATGTCCATCGCGTCGAAGACCTTCAACGCTCGCGCGGAGACCGTGGCCTCGAAGCCGTCGTTCCGTGCTGCCTACAAAAAGCGGCGCCTCCTGATCCCGGTCGACGGCTTCTACGAGTGGGACCGGGCGGGCGGCTCGAGGCCCCAGCCCCACTTCTTCTCACGGGCCGACGGGGGGCCGGTCGTGCTCGCCGGCCTCTTCGAGACATGGCACGATCCCGTCCAGGAAGAGGCGCCGGAGATCCACTCCGCCACGGTGATCACCACCGAGGCGGGTCCTGACATGGAGAGGATCCACGACCGGATGCCGGTGGTCCTCGAGCCAGAGTCGTTCGACCTCTGGCTCACCGCCGAGCCCGACGAGCTCCCCGCCCTCGACGGGCTGCTCCGTCCGGCCGAGGCCGGCACGCTGGTCCATCACGCCGTCGGCCGAGCCGTCGGGAACATCCGCAACGATGGACCTGAGCTGATCGAGCCCGAAGCCCCCTCGACCCTGCTCTGAGGCCTCGACCGAAGGCGATCAGCGCTCTTCGAGCACCTCTTGGAACGTCGCGGGCCCGTGATGGCCACCACACCGTGTCGGAGAGCTCCTCGGAGCGGGCCCACGCAGCGGCGACCGCCACCGCAGCGGATCCCTCCGCTACGGTCCGGAGATCCACACAGACCTGACCAGCACCGCACTGTTGTCGCTGGGTGCCTTCGCCGGGACGAACCTCGACGACCTCATCATGCTCGGTGGCCAGTTCGCGGCCGTGGAGAAGGAGCATCACCGTCGGATCGCCGAGGGGCAGCTGGCGGCGATCGCTCTGGTCATCGGGCTGTGCGCCGTGGTCGGCTCAGCGATCGAGTCGGCGCCCCACCGGGCGATCGGCCTGCTTGGGCTGATCCCGTCGTGGTCCAAGGACATGTCCATCGCGTCGAAGACCTTCAACGCTCGCGCCTAGACCGTGGCCTC
>JADGOD010000226.1 GCA_017883125.1 Acidimicrobiales bacterium | reverse complement strand
CGACGCAGGGAGCGCCACGGGTGGATTCACCGATTGCCTCCTGCAGTCCGGTGCGGCGCTCGTCGTCGCCGTCGACGTGGGCTATGGCCAGCTCCACGAGCGCCTCCGCCAGGACTCCCGGGTGATCAGCCTGGAGCGGACCAACATTCGGGACCTCGCTCGAGACGAGATCACCGCGAGGCTTGCGCCGCTCGATCCTCCGCGGATCGTCACGGCCGATCTCTCCTTCACGTCACTGCGACCGTTGGTCCATGTGCTCCTCGAGCTGGCTGGTCCGGGTGGCGATCTCGTCCTGCTGTGCAAGCCGCAGTTCGAGGTCGGGAGGCAGATCGCCGCTCGCGGTCGAGGCGTCGTTCGAGAGCGCTCCGATCGTCGAGACGCCCTTCTCGATGTCATTGGTACCTTTGATGAGGCCGGAGCCGCCATCATGGGTGTTGTGAGCTCTCCCATTCTTGGACCGGCCGGCAACGCAGAGTTCCTGATCCATGCAGTCAGAGGAGGCCGCTCCATGGCGGAGATCGATGTCACGGTTGAGGCTGCTCTCGACGAGGCTGAGGAAATCTCATGACCCTTGATGTCGCTCTCGTCGTCCACGGGGGGAGACCCGACGCACTGGAGGTTGCCGCTTCCACGGCAGCGAGCCTGACGAAGAGGGGCCTGGACGTCACCGTCGTCCCCCTCACCCACGCTTCGAGGGAGAGGGGTGACCCCGAGCTCGACGGCCTTCGGCCGGAGCTCTTCGTCAGCCTTGGTGGCGACGGGACCTTCCTGCGCACGGCTCGTCAGGCTCACGCCATCGACACGCCCATCTTGGGCGTCAACTTCGGACGGGTGGGCTACCTGCTCGACGTCCCTCCGGCGGAGCTCGACGGGGTCATCAGCGAAGCCCTCAAGGGGTTCATCCCCATCGAGCCCCGTGCCGGGCTTCACATACTGATCACCCAAGGAGGAGCACGCCTCGATCCATTCTTCGCCGTCAACGAGCTGTCGGTCGAGAAGACGGTCCCCGGACATGTGGTTCGTCTCGACACAGAGATCGATCGGGAGCCGTTCATGAGCTACTCGGCTGACGGGGTGCTCGTGTCGACCCCTACGGGCTCGACCGCGTACAACCTCTCGGCCGGTGGTCCCGTGCTCTCGCCCCGGCTCGATGCGTTCGTCGTCACGCCGGTTGCCCCCCATTTCGTGATCGACCGCAGCGTGGTGCTCGCCGGCGACCAGACGGTGAGCCTGGACGTCGTCGGTGAGCGACCTGTTGTCTGCGTGGTCGACGGCCTCTCGGTCGCCACCCTGACCCCTGGGGACCGGGTCGAGTGCCGTCGGGACGCCCGGTGGCTTCGGGTGGTGGCCCTTGCAGAGCGAGGAATCGGACGGCGGCTGCGCGAGAGCCTCCGGCAAGGGCACGAATAGAGCGGTGCTCGTCGAGCTTCACGTGGCTGGCCTTGGAGTCATCGATGAGTCGCGTGTCGTGTTCGGTGAGGGCCTTACTGCTCTGACCGGAGAGACGGGAGCGGGCAAGACCCTCCTGGTCGATGCTCTCGATCTCGTCCTCGGCGGAAAGCCTCGGAGAGGTCTGATCCGCAACGGACAGACCGCCCTGATCGAGGCGGTCTTCGTCGATGAGGACGGCCAAGAGGTGATCCTCGGCCGTGAGATCCCCTCCGAGGGCCGAGCCCGGGCCTGGATCGACGGCCGCCTGGCCTCAGCGAGCGCCCTCGAGGAGCGCGCCTCGGGTCTCTGTGACATCCACGGGCAGCACGAGCACCAGTCGCTCCTGGGATCGGGCGCAGTTCGCAAGGCGCTCGACACCTTCGCCGAGATCGACGTCTCCTCGCTCCGGGAGGCTCGAGCCGTCGTGCGCTCACTCGATGCCGAGGGCGCATCCTTCGGTGGAGACGCCATGGACGTGGCTCGAGAGATCGCTCTCCTGGAGCACCAGCTCGCAGAGATCGATTCCGCGGGCGTCAAGCTCCCCGGCGAGCTCGATCAGCTGCTCGAACAGGTTCGGACGCTCGAAGGAGCCGGCGAGCTCCGCCGCGAGCTCGAACGGGGGCTGGACGTCCTCGAGAACGAGGGCTCGGGCCCTCATGACCAGCTCGCAGAGGTTCGCAAGGCCATCGAGGGGTATGCAGCGCTCAGGGATGTCGCTCAGTCCATCCTGGGAGCCGAGGTAGCCCTCGAGGAGCTCGCCACCGAGCTCCGGCACGCAGCGGAGCGGATCGAGGAGGATCCTGCCCGGCTCGCCGAGGCCAACGAGCGCCTCGGCGTGCTCCATCAGCTCTGTCGGCGCTACGGCCCATCGATCAGCGATGTTCTCGAGCGGCGCGAGGGGTTCGTCGAGGAGCTCGTGCGCTTGAGAGAGAGCGAAGCCCTCCGCGAGAGCTTCGACGCGCGCTATCGAGTGGCCCTCGAGCGTCGTGACGACGAGGAGAGGACCGTCGAGGGGCTGCGGCAATCGGCAGCACCCCAGATGGTCGAGGTGCTCAAGGAGAAGCTGGCCCGCCTCGCCCTCGAGCGTTCGAGCATCGAAATCTCGTTGTCAGGGCCAGCCGGTGACGACGTCGAGCTCCTGTTCAGCGCCAACCCAGGCCTCGCGCCGCAACCCGTCGCGCGCGTGGCGTCCGGCGGCGAGCTGGCAAGGCTCATGCTGGCGATACGGCTGATCATGCCGGGGGGACCCTCGACCATGGTCTTCGACGAGGTCGATGCCGGGGTCGGAGGAGCCACGGCCGTCACCTTGGCCGAAGCTCTGCGGGATGTCTCCCACGACCGCCAGGTCCTTGTCGTGACACACCTGGCCCAAGTCGCTGCCGTCGCCGACCATCAGATCGGGGTCGTCAAGCAGCCGGGCCATGACTCGACCTCGGCCACCGCCCTGATGATCACCGGCGAGGACCGCGTCAGCGAGATCGCTCGGATGCTCTCGGGCCAGCCGGAGAGCGAAACGGCCCGACGACATGCCGAAGAACTCCTGGGCTGAGAGGCCTCCGCCGCGGAGGGCGGATCGTTCGTCTAACCTGAGTGTCCGGTGAGAGTACGCACAGGGCACGGAGCGGTATGAGCAAATTCATCTTCGTCACCGGCGGCGTTTCAAGCTCGCTCGGCAAAGGGCTGACGGCCTCGTCTCTCGGACGGCTCCTCAAGCAGCGCGGTCTTCGGATCACGATGTGCAAGCTCGACCCCTACATCAACGTCGACCCCGGGACGATGAACCCCGGTGAGCACGGCGAGGTCTACGTGACCGACGATGGGGGGGAGACGGACCTCGATCTCGGTCACTACGAGCGGTTCATCGACGAGAGCCTGAACCGGAACTCGAACACCACCACCGGGTCGATCTACTCCTCCGTGATCGCCAAGGAGCGCCGAGGTGACTACCTCGGCAAGACGGTCCAGGTCATCCCTCACGTGACCGACGAGATCAAGGAGCGGATCAAGCGGCTCGCCCGCGAGGACGTCGATGTCGTGATCGTCGAGATCGGCGGGACCGTCGGAGACATCGAGATCGTCCCGTTCGTCGAGGCGATCCGCCAGTTCCGCAGGGACGTCGGACGCGACAACGTCTGCTACGTCCACCTCACCTTGGTGCCCTACCTCGCCCCGTCGGGCGAGCAGAAGACCAAACCGACGCAGCACTCGGTCACCGAGCTTCGCAGCCGGGGGATCCAGCCCGATGTGATCGTCTGCAGGAGCGACCAGCCCATCTCCGACGCGCTGAAGCGGAAGATCTCGCTCCTCTGCGACGTGCCCGTCCAAGCGGTGATCTCGGCGGTCGATGCCCCGAGCATCTATGAGATCCCGCTCGCCATGCACGACGAAGGGCTCGACTCGATTGTCTGCGACATCCTCAAGATCGATATCAACGAGCGCCCGATCGACCTGACCTCGTGGGAGGCACTGGTCTACAGGGTCGAGCATCTCGAGGAGACCGTTCAGATTGGGATCGTCGGCAAGTACGTCAACATGCCCGATGCGTATCTCTCGATCGTCGAGTCCCTCCGCCATGCGGGCTTTGATCACCGAGCGGCCGTCGAGTTCGTCTGGATCGACGCCGAGATGGTCCCCTCAGAGATCGAGTCCGAGCACCTTGAGCGGCTCGACGGGCTCATCATCCCGGGCGGGTTCGGCGAGCGCGGCATCGAGGGGATGATCGCTGCGGCGAAGATCGCCCGTGAGCAGGAGATCCCCCTTCTCGGCATCTGCCTCGGCATGCAGGTCATGGTGGTCGAGACGGCACGGGACCTGGCGATGATGTCAGGAGCGAACTCGACGGAGTTCGACCGGCTCACCGAGTATCCGGTGATCGACCTCATGGCTGATCAGGCGGACATCTCGGACCTCGGTGGGACGATGAGGCTGGGTGCATACCCGGCGATGCTCGTTCCGGGAAGCGTGGTGGCGACGCTCTACGGCGCCGAGGTCGTCTCCGAGCGGCACCGTCACCGCTACGAGTTCAACAGCCGCTTCAAGACGAGGCTCGAAGAGGCCGGGCTCGTCTGCTCGGGCTCCTCGCCCGATGGGCGCCTCGTCGAGTTCGTGGAGCGACCTGAACACCCCTTCTTCGTGGGCACCCAGGCGCATCCGGAGTTCAAGTCTCGGCCCGACCGACCCCATCCTCTCTTCCAGGGTCTCGTAGTGGCTTCCCGGGGTCGTCGGGCTGGCAGGGAGCCTCGACTTCTCAATCTCGACACCGTCCGCTGAGGAGCGCACGTCGTGCTCGACTTTGAGTTCGACGGGGTCGAGCCGATCTTCACTGGCGTCGTCTTCGGCGTGGAGCGTCGGCATTGGCGCTATGACCAGCAGCGGTTCGACCGAGAGGTCGTGACACATCCTGGCGCCGTCGCGATCGTGGCGATCGACGACATGTCCCAGGTCATCCTTCTCGAGCAGTTCCGGGCCCCGATCGGCGAGAGGATCCTCGAGATCCCAGCGGGGACCCTCGACGTGGATGGCGAATCGGGGGAGAGCGCCGCTCGGCGAGAGCTGATCGAGGAGACCGGTCTCGACCCCGGAGAGATCGAGCCGCTCGGGGTGTTCCTCAACTCACCTGGCTACTCCTCCCAGAGAACGACCATCTACCTTGCGACTCAGCTCACCGAGGTCGGTCGTGAGCCGGTCGGCATCGAGGAGGTCGATGCCCTGATCCGCCGCGTCGATCTGGTTGACGCCGTAGAGATGGTCGCCAGCGGCGCGATCTCCGATGCCATGACAGGTCTCGGCATCCTCCTGGCATCCCGTCATCGACGTGCGTGAGCTCTCACCCACACCGGAGATCGATGCCTACCTGTCGTATCTGGCGATCGAGAAGGGGCGCTCGCCGAGGACCATCAGCAGCTACCGCCACGATCTGAGCTCTCTCGAGGACTTCCTCGCCGACCACGATCTGACCATCCGTGGAGCGGGCCCTGCGGTGCTGGATCGGTATCTCGCCGATCTGCGTCGCCAGGGCCGCTCGGTGGCGACCATCTCCCGGGCTCGCTCATCGGTGAGAGGCCTGTACCGGTTTCTGGTCGACGAGGGCTCGATCCGGGAGGACCCCATGGTCAACTCCCAGCCGCTCAAGGTCCCCTCCCGCCTCCCCAAGGCGCTGCGAGAGGACGAGGTCACTCGGTTGATCGACGGCGTGTCAGGCGATGATCCACTCTCGCTGCGGGATCGCGCCATCCTCGAGCTGCTCTACGGGACAGGAGCACGGGTCTCGGAGGTCGTGTCGCTCAGCGTCTCGGACCTCGCCTACGACGACGGCCTGCTTCGCGTGGTCGGCAAGGGCGACAAGGAGCGTCTGGTCCCGGTGGGACGTGCCGCGCAGGCGGCACTGTCAGCGTGGCTCGAGCCGCGAGGTCGCGGTCGGATGGTCGAGGGACGATCTGGGCGTCGGGACGATGCCGAGGCGCTCTTCGTGAACCAACAGGGACGGCGTCTGAGTCGCCAGGGCGCCCATCTCATCGTCGCCAAGAGGGCGAGGGCTGCGGGGATCGACCGGGACGTCAGCCCACACATCCTGCGCCACTCGTGTGCCACCCACATGCTGGCCCACGGGGCAGACGTGAGGATCGTCCAGGAGCTCCTCGGCCATGCGTCGGTCGCCACCACCCAGCTGTACACGAAGGTCACGAGCGATCATCTTGTGACCGCCTACACCCGGGCCCATCCCAGGGCTCAGGGCGCTCCCAGTGACGGTGGACCCACCATCTAGGATCTTGAGATGCCATCAACCCACGACCACACATCAGCTCGCCATGACCTCGAGACCGAGCGCAACCGACTTCTCGTCGAACTCTCGGATCTTGGGGCCGGCCCTGAGGGGGGCCTGAGCTATGACTCGAACTTCGCGGACACCTCCCAGGTGACCGCCGAGCGAGGTGAGGCCGATCTCCTCGCCAAGGAGCTCCGGGAGACCTTGTCGGACGTCGAGGCGGCAGTGGCGCGCATCGATCTGGGGACCTACGGCCGCTGCGAGTCGTGCGGAAACGAGATCCCCGAAGCTCGGCTCGAGGCGATGCCCGCCGCCCGCCTGTGCATGGACTGCGCGTCGAAGGGCTGATCGGCTCGATGTCCACCAGCGGCCCGGTGACGGCACGACAGCTTCCGTCGACGAGGTTGATCCTCGTTGCTGGCGGTGCTCTCCTGATCGTGGCCCTGGTCACCTCGGGTCGGATCAGCCAGAACAGCCTGCTGGCCTTCGGTCTGCTGATCCCGTCGATCATCCTCCACGAGGTCTCTCACGGTTGGGTCGCCTATCGATTCGGCGACGACACGGCCAAGCGAGCTGGGCGGCTCAAGCTCGACCCTCGGGTCCACGTCGACCCTCTCGGCACGATCCTCGTTCCAGCGATGACGGTGCTGGCGGGGGTCGGATTCGTCGGCTGGGCCAAGCCGGTACCCGTCGATCCCTCCAAGATGCGAAGCCAGAGGAACGCCTCGGTCTTGGTGGCGATCGCTGGTCCGACGATGAACCTGATCCTCGTGGGGGTGAGCGTCGTCGGCTTCCACCTCACCTACGATCCGAACCTCGTGTTCAGCCACGCGCTGGGTGCGAGGATCTTCTTCTTCCTGGGCCTCACCAATCTCTGGCTGGCCGTGATCAACATGATCCCGGTGCCTCCCCTTGATGGGTCTGCGGTCTTGGAGCGCCTCCTCCCGGCACGCGCCTGGCCTCGATACCTGCGGGTTCGCCAGTACCTCCTCCCGGTGCTCCTGGGCCTCGTCCTCTTCGACGCGATGCTCCACCTGGGACTCATGGCTCGATTGAGCAACGTCCTCTTCGGCTGGTGGACGTCGATCCTCGGGGTCTAGGGCTCCGCGAGGAGACCGACCGCATCGGCAGCGCGGGCGTAGGTCTCGTTGGCAACCTCGCGAGCCTGAACAGCTCCGAGCCCGAGGAGGCGAAGGACCTCGCCGCGATCGGCGTCGAGCTCGGCGTACCTCTCCCGAAGAGGTCGAAGTGCCTCGATCAGCGCAGCAGCCACGTCCTTCTTCAGGTCCCCGTACCGGTCGTAGTTCTCCGCCAGCTGCTCGGGCCGTCCGTCGGTCGAGGCGGCCAGGAGTGAGAGCAGGTTGGCGAGGCCCGGCTTCGACTCGGGGTCGTAGCGAACCTCACCGTCGGTGTCGGTGACGGCCTTCTTGATCTTGCGCTCGATCTCCTCAGGAGCCTCGAGTATCCCCACCGTCCCGAGTGGGGAGCTGACCGACTTGGACATCTTGCGCTCCGGATGCTGGAGATCCATCACCCGAGCGCCGACCTTCGGGATCGTGGCCTCAGGGACCGTGAAGACCCCGCCGTAGCGGTTGTTGAATCGGATCGCGATCTCCCGAGTGAGCTCGAGGTGCTGGCGCTGATCGTCGCCCACAGGTACCTGATCGGCGTTGTAGAGGAGGATGTCAGCGGCCATCAGGACCGGGTATGTGAAGAGTCCGACGCGTACCGTCTCTTGGCCCCCGCCCTTGTCCTTGAACTGGGTCATCCGCCGCAGCTCGCCGACGGTCGCTGTGCACTCGAGCAGCCAGGTCAGCTGCTGGTGGGCAGGGACGTGGCTCTGGACGAAGAGGGTGCACTGGTTCGGATCGAGCCCGGCAGCCAGGAGCACGCAGGCGGCGTCGACCGTCTGACGCCGCAGCTGACCTGGCTCGATCGACGTCGTCAGCGCATGGAGATCGACGATGCAGTAGAAGGCGTCAGCCCTCTCCTGGTCCGCCACCCAGTTGCGGACGGCACCGAAGTAGTTCCCGAGGTGCAGATCACCTGACGGTTGGATTCCGGACAACACACGTGGCATGAGGTGTCATGTTACGAGGTCCAGAGCCGACCTCTGCGGTTCGACCCTCATCGGAGCACCAGACATGTTCGGTAGGCTTCGCCCCGTGACCTATGTCGTTTCGACGCCGACCTTCAACGGCCCGATGGAACTGCTCTTGAGCCTGGTCTCCTCTCACGAGCTGGACATCCTCGAGATCGAGCTGGCCCCGGTCGTCGACGCCTTCGTCCGCGAGGTTGTCCACGCTCCTGGGGACCTGCCCCTCGAGCAGCTCAGCGAGTTCCTGCTGGTGGCGGCGATCCTCCTCGAGATCAAGAGCCGCAGGCTCCTCCCCGGCCCCGATGAGGTCGAGAGCGATGAAGAGCTGGTCGGGTGGGAGGAGCGCGATCTGCTTCTCGCTCGGCTCCTGGAGCTGCGCGCCTACTCTGCAGCCGCCGATCTCTTCGCCGGACTGCTCGAACGAGCGTCACAGTCGACCGCCCGGGCTGTGGGCCTCGACGAGGACTTCGTCGTCCGACCGCCTGACCTGCTGGCGAACGTGACCGGCGAGATGTTGGCCGCGGCCTACCTGCGGGCCACGGAGGAGCGCCCCGAGGAGCGCGTCGACCTCAGCCACGTCACCATCGACACCGTCACCGTCGCCGAGACCGTCGCGAGCCTTGCCCGCGACCTCCCTCGACGAGGGGCAACGAGCTTCCGAGCTCTCGTGTCCGGCCTCGGTGAGCGCATCGAGGTGATCGTGCACTTCCTCGCCATCCTCGAGCTCTGCAAGCTCGGCCGGGTCTCGCTGGGGCAGGGAAGCACCTTCGGTGACCTGCAGATCTCTTGGCTCGGGGACGAGCCCGACCCCGAGTCGATCATCTCGGGAACCCTGGAGGTTGATGACTATGACGGATGACGAGCTGCGCTGCGCTCTCGAGGCGGTGCTGACCGTCGCCCTCGAACCGGTGACCACCGAGGCGCTGTCTGATCTGGTGGGCGAGCCCGCAGGGTCGGTCGCGGAGGCCCTCGCCGAGATCCAGCGAGACCTTCACGATTCCGGACGTGGGTTCGTCGTGATCGAGCTCGCTTCGGGGTGGCGGCTTCAGACCAATCCTGCAGCCGCAGAGTTCGTCCAGAGGTTCGCGCTCCGAGAGGTCTCCGGGAGGCTGTCGACGGCGGCGCTCGAGACCTTGGCCATCGTGGCCTACCGCCAGCCGGTCTCCCGAGCCCAGATAGCAACCTTGCGGGGCGTCAACGTCGACGGGGTCGTCCGCCTCCTCGAACAGCGCGGCTACATCGAAGGGGTCGGTCGAGCCGAGGGACCGGGACTCCCAGTGCTCTACGGCACCACGGAGGTCTTCCTCGACCGCTTGGGGCTCAAGTCGCTCGACCAGCTCCCTCGACCCGAGTCGCTCCTCCCTGACGCCGAGGAGACCGAGCGGCTGGCCGACGAGATCACGGCTCCTTCAGCTACATGACCGATGAGGTGAAGCGCGAGCGACTCCAGAAGGTGCTGGCACGCGCCGGCTACGGCAGCCGGCGCCTCTGCGAGGAGATGGTCATCGAGGGCAGGGTCACGATCGATGGTGAGGTGGCCATCATCGGGGATCGAGTCGATCCCTCCGCTGTTCGGATAGAGGTCGACGGGGCGCTCGCTCCGGTTGCCCCCGGCCTGGTCCACTACCTCCTCAACAAGCCTGCGGGAGTCGTGACCACCGCCTCGGACCCTGAAGGCCGTCCGACCGTCCTCGACCTCGTGCCCGACACCCCGCGGGTCTTCCCGGTGGGCCGGCTCGATCTCATGACCGAGGGGCTCATCGTCATCACCAACGACGGCCAGCTCGCCTATGACCTGACCCATCCGTCGAAGGGCGTCGAGAAGGAGTACCTGGCCCAGGTCCACGGTGACCCAACCCCGGCGTCGATCAGAGCACTGCGAGAGGGCGTGGCCCTCGAAGATGGGATGACCGCTCCGGCCAAGGTGGCGCGGGTCAGCGAGGGGGTTCTGAGGATCACCATCCACGAGGGTCGCAACCGCCAGGTCCGTCGGATGTGCGACGCCATCGGTCACCCCGTCGAGCGGCTCGTGCGGACCAGGATCGGAGGGGTGGGGGATGCGACCCTCAAGCCGGGTCAGTATCGGGAGCTGACCGTCAAGGAGATCACCCGGATCGCCACCGCCGTGGCCGCCGGTCCAGGCGACGATCAGGGCCACATCGATCTGGCCCCTGTGTCGAAGTAGCATCGCTCGATCATGGAACACCAGTCGGTGAGAGCGATTCGAGGGGCCACCACTGTGGATGCTGACACCCCCGAGCAGGTCACGGAGAGGACCTCGGAGCTCCTCGCCCTCATCATGGACGCGAACGCTCTCGTCCCCGATCAGGTGATCAGCATCCTGTTCACCGCCACGCACGACGTGACCTCGGCGTTCCCGGCCACGGCTGCCCGGCTGGGCGGGTTCGGTGCGGTTCCCCTCATGTGCGCTCAGGAGATACCCGTACCCGGATCGATGCCGCGTTGTATCCGTCTCATGATGCACGTCAGCACCTCTCAGCCGCGTGAATCCCTCCACCACATCTACCTCCACGGGGCTCAAGGTCTCCGCGATGACCTCCCTCGCTGAGCAGCCCGCCGAGGTCCCTGGCCGCGCCGTCATCGTCGGGATCGGCCTGATTGGCGGGTCCCTCGGACTCGCGCTGCGGGCGAATGGCTGGCACGTCAGCGGTATCGATCTCAGCGAGACCACGCTGGAGCGCGCCCTGGCCACCGGTGTGATCGACGCGGTCGGCGATGACCTCGATGCCTCCCTGGTGATCGTTGCGACACCGGCCAGGGCCGTGGTGGCTCAGGCCAATGTGATCCTCGCCGCAGAACGGAATCCCGAGGTCCTCGTCACTGACGTTGCCGGGGTCAAGGCGGCGATCTGCGGTTCGATCGACGACCCCCGCTTCGTCGGTGGCCACCCCATGGCCGGTTCCGAGCAGGTCGGGATCGACGGCGCCCGAGCCGACCTCTTCGTCGGAGCCACGTGGGTGCTCACACCGGGCGAGAGGACCTCTCCGGATGCTTACGCCCGTCTTGTCGGAATCGTCCGGAGCCTCGGGGCCCAGAGTCTCGCCCTGCCTGCCGAGGACCACGATCGACTCGTCGCCCTCGTCAGCCACGTCCCGCACCTAGTGGCCGCATCGCTGATGAACGAGGCGGCGGCGGCTGCAGCGAACGATGCTGCGCTGCTCCAGCTGGCTGCCGGTGGGTTCCGGGACATGACTCGTGTCGCCGCGGGGAGCCCGGGGATCTGGCCGGATGTCTGCGTGGAGAACCGCACGGCGATCATCGAGGGCCTCGACGACCTCCAGGAGCGGATCCGGCTGGTCCGAGATGCCATCGCGGGGAGCGACTCCGATGCGCTCCACGAGATCCTCGAGAGCGCCTCGAGGGCTCGGCGTGCACTCCCGGGACGCACCACCGACCCCGGGCAGCTGGCCCAGGTGCGGGTTCCGGTTCCGGACCGGCCGGGCGTCATCGCTGAGGTGGCAGCCACCGCAAGCGACCTCGGTGTCAGCGTCGTGGATGTGGAGATCGCGCACAGCGTCGAGGGTGATCGAGGCGTCCTCATCGTGATCGTGGCCACGGGAGAGGCGTCGCGCTACGCCTCCGCCCTTCGCGACAGAGGGTTCATCTGCACCGTCCAGGAGCTCTGAGGTGACCGGGACCCTCGTTCGCGTCGAGGCACGGAGAGGGCTCTCTGGCGTCATCCGTGCACCCGGGGACAAGTCCATCTCGCACCGAGCGCTGCTGCTGAGTGCTCTCGGTGAGGGCACCTCGAGCATCAGCGGGCTCTCGCACGGTCACGATGTGGGTCGTACCCAGAGGATCATCTCCCAGCTCGGAGCGCAGGTCTCATCGACCGGGGACGGATGCGTCCATGTGCTCGGAGGCCGGGATCGACTCTCTGTGGCCGATGAGGATCTCGAGTGCGGTAACTCAGGGACCACCATGCGATTGGTCATGGGGCTCATCAGCGGTCTGGATGGCGTCAGCCGTCTCGTCGGGGACCACTCGCTCTCTCGACGACCGATGGATCGCGTGGCCCAGCCGCTCCGCCTCATGGGGGCCCATATTGAGGGGCAGGGGGCCTCCTGCACCGCTCCGGTGACCGTGAGCGGGGGACCGTTGCGAGGCATCGACTACCTCGTGCCGGTCCCAAGCGCCCAGGTGAAGTCAGCGGTCCTCCTCGCCGGACTGTGGGCGAACGAGCCGACGATCGTCCGCGAGCCCATCCCGACCCGGCCGCACACCGAGGAGATGCTCCTCGACGCCGGCGTTCCGCTCCGCGTCACGTCGGGACCAGAGGGATCAACCATCGTCCTTGAGCCGTCCACCGTCAGCGCCAGGGATTGGGTGGTTCCCGCTGACCCCTCCCAGGCAGCGTTCTTCGTCATCGCTGGCGTCCTCGCCAGCTCGGGCGAGGTCTCCTGCACCGGGCTCTATCGAGGTGCGACCCGAACCGGCTTCCTCGGAGTCCTCCAGAGGATGGGGGCGGTGCTTGAGACCTCCGAGCAGGACGACGGAACTCTCTCGGTCACGGCGACGAGCAGCTCGCTGCGGGGGACAGACGTCGATTCCGCCGAGATCCCCTCCCTCGACGAGGTGCCGATCTTGGTGGTGGCGGCATGCGCCGCTTCGGGGATCTCGCGGTTCGTCGATGTTGGCGAGCTCCGGATCAAGGAGTCCGACCGGTTCGAGACCTCGCTCTCGCTCGCTTGCGCCCTCGGTGCGAAGGCCTGGGCCGAAGGGGACACCCTCTGCGTCGAGGGTCTGGGGAGCGCGTCGAGGTTCAGCCCTCTCGAGGTCGACTCTGTCGGAGATCACAGGATCGCCATGGCGGCGGCGATCGCCGGTGCCGTCGGCCAGGGGGCGGCCATCACCGGGTTCGATGCCGTGGCGACGAGCTACCCGGCGTTCCTCGAGGATCTCGAGGGCCTGCGGTGATGACGCCTCGGGTGATCGCCATCGACGGTCCAGCCGGCTCGGGGAAGTCAACGCTGGCGCGGGCCCTGGGCGCCGAGCTCGGCCTGGCTACCCTGGACACCGGTGCGACCTATCGAGCCGTGGCGGCTGCTGCGCTGCGGGCCCACGTCGATCTCTCGGATGCTCCGGCGGTGGCGTCGATCGCCGACGTCGCCGAGCTGTCGATCGATGGAGCGGTGGTCATCAACGGGATCGATGTCACCGAGGAGATCCGCTCTGAGGACGTCAACCATGCGGTCTCCTTGGTGGCCGCCAATGAGAGGGTCCGGGCGACCCTCGTGACATGGCAACGCTCTTGGGTGACAGCACATGGCGGAGCGGTGGTCGAGGGTCGGGACATCGGAACCGTGGTCTTCCCCGATGCCACGGTGAAGCTCTTCCTCACAGCGAGCGCCGGCGAGAGGGCGAAGCGTCGCTCGGAGGAGGGCCTGGCCAGCATCGAGCGGCGCGATCTCTTGGATTCGACCCGATCGGCATCTCCGCTCTCGATGGCCTCTGACGCCTTTGAGATCGACACCACCTCGCTCAGCATCGAAGATCTCGTGGCGATGGTGATCCAACGGGTCCATGACGTCGAGGCCTTGGGAGGTAACCGGTGAGCGACGAGACGGAGACGGCGTCTGTCGATGCTCCCGGCAGGGGAGCGCCCTTCGTGCTCGACCCGCGCTTGAGCCTCGGCTACCGGTTGGTGCGGCGGGTGATCTGGGTCCTGATGCGAATCTGGTTCCGTCCGGTCGTCGAGGGTCCCGGGCGCATCCCGGCCGAGGGCCCTGTCCTGATCGCCCCGGTCCACCGATCCAACCTCGACTTCGGCTTCTCGATCTTCTTGTCCGACCGGAAGCTCTTCTTCATGGCCAAGGACACGCTGTGGCGATCCCGGCTTCTGGCGAGGTTCGTGATGAAGATGGGTGCCTTCCCGGTCCATCGGGAGTCTGCGGATCGCTCCGCGCTCAAGCACGCCGAGTCCGTCCTCGCGGCCGGTGAAACCCTTGTTCTGTTCCCGGAGGGAACCCGTCAGGAGGGCCCGCACGTCGGGCAGATCCTGGAAGGGGCGGCGTTCTTGAGTGCCCGCACAGGAGCGGTCATCATCCCCGTTGGGATCGGGGGCTCGGCCCGAGCGATGCCGAAGGGATCGAGGTTCCCGCGACCGGTGAAGATCCGTCTCTACCTCGGTCCTGTCATCGAGCCACCGGCGAAGAGCGAGAACGGTCGGGTGCCGCGCTCAGCGGTCCACCGGCACAGCGATGAGGTCCGGGCGGGCATCCAGGATGCCTACGACCGGGCCAGTATCTAGCGCTCGCGCCACCACGTCGAGAGGACGACCCGGGCGTAGCGGAACCCGAAGAGCCAGTTCTTGCCCTTCTTCGTCGTCCCGGCTTGCCGGGGCAGCCACATCGTCGGCCGCTCGGTGACTCGCCACCCTCGCTTGAGGCAGGTGATCAGGAGCTCAGCGGTCTGGTACTGCTCCTGGCGGAGGCGATCGACGACATCGGCCAGCATCGAGACGCGTAGGGCTCGGTAGCCGTTCGAGGTGTCGGTGAGGTGCGCACCGGTCATCCGGTTCATGATCGAAGAGAAGACCACCACGCCCACCTTGCGGAAGCGGTCCGTCGTCGTGTCCACGCCGAGGCGACGTGATGCCACCACGAAGTCCGCCTCGTCATCGACCAGCGGCTGGAGCATGCTCGGAAGCTCGGCCGGGTCGTTCTGGCCATCGGCATCGAGGGTGACGACATAGGACGCGCCCTGCTCGACGCAGAGCCGGTAGCCGACCTGGAGAGCGACACCGTGGCCCAGGTTCCTGGGGAACACGAACGTGGTGGCGCCTGATGACTCGGAGATCTCCGCGGTGCGGTCTTCGCCACCGTCCACCACCACCAGGGTCATCAGCGGGAGCCCACACGCCTCAGACGGCATCTTGGCAAGGACATCACCGATGGCTCCCTCTTCCTCGTATGCGCAGATCAGGGCGACGGCCGGGGGGAACTCGAGGTGGGGGTACCGGTTGTCGAAGTCGAGGCGAGCCTGCTCGATGACGGACTGCCGCAGGGCCGCCAGGTCTCGGGCTTCCAAGCTGTTCGACGAGTTCATGGTCCTTCTCAGATCTGGTGGGGATGGGCGAAGACCCTTCGCACCATGGGTTCAAAGTGATCAAGCGGCGGCTTCGGGCCGTCTGGGTCAAAGCTGGTCTGGTCCCACTCGTCGGCAAACTGCTCGGCGAGGGCGTACCACTCTGCTCCCTGGTACTTCTCCCGCGCCGACGGGTCGAGGCCAAGATACTCGTAGTAGTGCTGTCCCTGGAAATCTTGGTGGGCGGCGATCATCTAGTAGACCTCGCTGCGAACATACGGCTTCAGGATCTCCGCTGAGATCCGAGGGTGGTTGGCCACCGAGATCGCCTTGCCCACGTCGTGGAGGAGGGAGGCGACCACCACCTCTTCGTCTGCTCCGGCGGCTTCAGCCCGAGCTGCCGTCTGAAGGCAGTGGGTCAGTTGATCGACAGCGAAACCGTCGGTGATCGCCTCGAGAGAGGCGAGCATGGCGAGAACCGCGTCAGCCACCCGGGGCTGGTTGTTCACCGTCTCGGTGGCGATCGCCATCCACTCCTCTCGAGTGGACTCATCCATGCGGGTGAACGTGGCCTCATCGTGCCCCGGCGTCACTGACATCTCTCCAGTCTCGCATCGCAGGTGGTCAACGTGTGGCCTATGCCCGATGGGCGAGCTCATCGAGGACCTCGGCTGCCGAGGTGGTCCGGTCCTGGCGCAGCGCCTCTTGGATCCCGGCCGCCCGCCCGTCATCGAGCTGCCGCAGCAGATCCCGCAGCTCGGGAGGCGGGGGGAAGTACTCGTCCTCTTCGACCGTGACCACCGTCGTGACCCCCTTGGCGGGGTTCAGCCGATCGATCACCTCGGCGACCAAGCGCTCAGGGGCCGATGCCCCGGCCGTCACCCCGACGACCCCAGAGAGATCATCGGGGAGCTCTCCGGCGGCATTCACGAGCAAGACCCGGGGGCACCCCGACGCGGCGGCGACCTTCGTCAGCGCCACGGTGTTCGACGAGTTCGCCGACCCGATCACGACCACGGCGTCGGCTCGCCCTGCGATCTCGCGCAGGGCTGCCTGGCGGTTCGTCGTGGCGAAGCAGAGATCGCTACGTCCGGGCATCCACAGGTCGGGGAAGCTCTCCGTGGCCTTGTCGACGAGGTGGCGCCACTCGTCGTGGCTCAAGGTCGTCTGGGCGAGCAGGGCCACGGGGGTTCCGCTCGGAATCGTCGCCGTGGCCCGCTCGAGGTCCGCCTCGTCCTCGACGAGGTGCACCCGTTCGGGGGCGACCGCCATGGTGCCCACCGATTCTTCGTGCATGGCGTGACCGACATAGAGGATCTCGTAGCCCTTCGACGCTCGGACCTTCAGCTCGTGGTGCACCTTGGTCACGAGGGGGCAGACGGCGTCGATGACGACCCTGCCGTTCTCCCGTGCCGCCTCGACGACTTCGGGCGCTGAGCCATGGGCGCTAAGCATGAGCGGCGCTCCTGCGGGGACGGAATCGACGTCATCGACGAAGATGACCCCCTGCGTGATGAACTCGCTCACCACGAACTGGTTGTGGACGATCTCGTGGTAGCAGTACACCGGAGGCGGGAAGACCTTGACCATCCAGGCCAGCGCCTTGATCGCCTTCTCCACCCCGGCGCAGAATCCACGGGGTTGGGCCAAGAGGACCTCTTCGACTGCCACGCCTCTGAGGCTACCCGCCGACGGAGGAAGGTGATCCTCGAGCACCTAGACTCTCTGCCGTGTCGGTACCCGTCGTCAGCGAGGTCGCCGAGAACTCACCCGCCGCCCAGAGCGGTCTCCGCGTAGGGGACCAGCTGCTCTCCGTCAATGGCGTGGAGCCTCTCGACGTCATCGAATATCAGCAGCTGGCCGACGGCGCCGAGGTGGATCTGCTGATCCGGAGGTCGGGCAGTCCCCTGGATCGCCGTATCCAGATCAAGAAGGACGTGGGTGAGCCGCTGGGTCTGCGGATCGATTCAGCCGTCTTCGACCGGATCCGAACCTGCGACAACCACTGCGAGTTCTGCTTCATCTACCAACTTCCCAAGGGGATGCGACGCAGCCTCTACCTGAAGGACGACGACTATCGCCTCTCGTTCCTGTACGGCAACTTCACCACCCTGACGAGATTCACGGAGCTCGACGCCGAGCGGGTCATCACCGAGAGGCTCAGCCCGCTCTACGTCTCGATCCACACGACAGATCCGGCGCTGCGTTCCGCGATGCTCCGCAATCCCCGTGGAGCCACGAGTCTGCGATGGCTCGACGTCCTCTTGGAGGAAGGGATCGAGGTCCACGGCCAGATCGTGGTCTGTCCCGGGGTCAACGACGGCGAGGCGCTGGAGCGCTCGCTCTTCGACACGCTCGACCGATTCGGGAGGCTCTCGAGCGTCGGGGTGGTCCCCCTCGGGGTCAGCGACCACTCCAACGAGCCGGGCATGCGCCCCCATTCGAAGGAGGAGGCGGGTGCTGCGCTCGATCTCGTCGAAGCCATCAGCGATGCCGGCCTGCGACTCCGAGGCCGACGGACGATCTTCGCCGCGGACGAGTACTACCTCATGGCCGGGCGGCCGTTCCCGCCCTTGGCGTACTACGAGGATTCTGAGCAGTTCGAGAACGGGATCGGGATGTCGGCTCAGTTCATCCACGAGGCCACCTCGGACGGCGAGATCTCCTCGTCGCGAGAGACGGGGTTCTTCCAGGCGGTCGACGGGGCTCCTCCGTGGGGCTACCGGGCACCCCGAAGCGCCTTGAGCTCTCCTCGTGGCGCCGAGCCGCCCGTGCTCCTCTCCGGAGCCTTCGGAGCCGTCGTCCTCGGGCAGGTCCTCGAGGCCCTGGGGCGCTCCGACATCGAGATCCTGGTCGTCGAGAACAAGTTCTTCGGCGGGAACATCGGGGTGACCGGGCTCATGACGGCCGCTGACATCTCCCGGACCATCGCGACGCACGGAGGCGCGGGTCGATACGTCATCCCCGATGTCTGCCTGAATGAGAGCCGGTTCCTCGACGGGTCTGGGCTGGATGGTCTTCCGGTCGAGGTCGAAGTCATCGCCACGAATGGACGAGCCCTTCGAGATCTCCTCGAGGCAAGTTCACTGCTAGAGGGAGTCACCCTATGAGCCTGCCTGTCGTCGTCATCGCGGGGCGCCCGAACGTGGGCAAGTCCTCCCTCCTGAACCGCATCGTCGGCCGACGAATCGCGGTGGTCGAAGAGCACCCCGGGGTCACCAGGGACCGCAAGAGCGTCGACGCCGAGTGGAACGGCGTGGGCTTCGAGCTCGTCGACACGGGCGGATGGCTGGCCGGGGGCGACGACCTCGACGACAAGGTCTCCGCCCAAGCGGAGAAGGCGCTGGCGGAGGCAGACCTCATCCTCTTCGTGGTGGACGCATCCGTGGGTTCAACCGATGACGACCTCGCCGCGGCCAGGGTGATCAAGCGAACCGGCCGCCCTGCGATTCTGGTGGCGAACAAGGTCGACGATCCCGTCCACGAGGCGGCCATCTGGGAGCTG
>JADGOD010000225.1 GCA_017883125.1 Acidimicrobiales bacterium | reverse complement strand
GTGAGCGCCCCGGCGAAACGGCTGGGGTTCCGTCCGCGGATGGAGCCGGGTCCGATCCCCGAGGGCGTCACGACGACGGTCACCTCGGTCAAGACCGCTGACGGAGCGTCGGCCCCCGGCGTGCTCTACACCGTCGAAGGCGCCGAGACCGTGGTGACCCTCATGCACCCCAGGCAGGATCTGGCGCGCCACTACCTCATCCCCATCCTCTTGGAGGCCGGGTACTCCGTCTGGGCGCAGAGCTCCCGCTCTCCGAACAACGACCTCACCCTCGTCCACGAGGAGACCGTGCTGGATGCCGCAGCGGGGTTCGCCCACCTGCGCGACATCGGCTTCAAGCACCTTGTGGCACTCGGCCCCTCGGGTGGTGCCACGCTCTACGCGTTCTACGTGCAGCAGGCCACCCGCTCACCCGAGGGCCGCATCGCCAAGACGCCGGGCGGCAAGCCGACCGGTCTGGACACGGCGACCATCGATCTCCCCGACGGCGTCGCGTTCGTCGCCCCGCACCCGGGCCAGGGCGAGCTGCTCCTCGGCTGCATCGACGGTTCGGTGGCGAGCGAGCACGACCCCCTGGCCACCGTGCCCGAGCTCGACATGTTCGACGAGGCCAACGGCTTCCGCGAGCCTCCGACGAGCTCGGAGTACGACCCTGAGTTCCTGGAACGCTACCGCGCGGCTCAGTACGCACGTGTGGCGAGGATCGACGCGCACGCGCGGCACCTCATCGAGAACCGAATGGCGGCCAAGAAGCGCTTCGCCGAGACCGGAGCCACGGCTGATCAGCGCGCCAGCGTCATGTCGGAGGTCATCACCGTCTACCGGACCGATGCCGATCCGCGCACCGTCGACCTGACCATGGATCCCTCAGAGCGACCCTATGGCTCCATCCACGGCACGCGTCCGCATCTCATCAACTTCGGGATCACCGGGTTCGGACGCCTCACCACGGCGGAGGCCTGGCTCTCCACCTGGTCGGGGATCAGCTCGAACGCGCGCTTCGTGACCTGCGTGCCCGAGATCACGATCCCGAGCCTCTTCGTTGAGTACACCGCTGACCAGGCGACGTACCCTTCGATCTCTCGCAAGATGTACGACGCGATCGGGTCCTCGGACAAGACGCGCGAGTCCGTCGTGGGGACCCACTTCGGAGGCTCCCCCACCGCCGATGGACCGCCAGGCGGGGCGCACGCGGGTGCAAAGGTCGTCGAGTGGCTTCGCCAGCGGTTCCCGCACGCGTGAGCCCTCACCCCTGATCTTTAACGCTGTTCAACGAAAGAAGGAGTGCTGCACATGGACCCGACCCGTCTCGGCCTGATCGTCCCGAGCTCGAACACCACGATGGAGACAGAGCTCCCCGAGATGTTCGCTCGACGCATGCAGGTCATGCCCGAGGAGCGATTCACGTTCCACTCGAGCCGGATGCGCATGCAAGAGGTCACCGCCGAGGCCCTCTTGGCGATGGACCGCGACTCGAACCGCTGCGCGGTGGAGCTCGCCGATGCGGAGGTCGATGCGCTCGCCTACGCCTGCCTGGTCGCCATCATGTCGCAGGGGCCCGGCACGCACCTGGCTGCCGAGGAGCGTCTGGGGCGCGTTGCGCGCGAGCAGGGCTGCGACGTCCCGGTCATCTCCAGCGCCGGGGCGCTGGTGCGTGCCCTCTCTGCGATGGGAGCAAAGAGGATATCCATCGTCACGCCCTATGTGCCGGAGCTCACCAAGACGGTGGTCGAGTACATCGAGGACGCAGGCGTCGAGGTGGTGGATTTCGTGAGCCTCGGTGTTGCCGACAACTGCGCCGTGGGTCGTCTCGACCCGGTGAACCTGCCCGAGATCGCCAGCGGACTCAAGATCGACGGATGTGATGCCGTCGTGCTCTCCGCGTGCGTCCAGATGCCCTCGCTGGCCGCCATCCCAGAGGCAGAGGCACGCCTCGAGCTGCCCGTGCTCTCCGCCGCGGTGGCAACCACCTGGGATCTGCTCACCTCGCTCGGCCGCAAGGCAGTCGTTCCCGGCGCCGGCTACCTCCTCAGCGAAGAGATGGCAGCCCGCTGATCATCAGGGGTATCTGGTCCCCTTGAGCCACACCGCCCCCCGTGCGGACCCGAAGGCCTCGTGACGAGGCGGCGAGGGCCGCACGGCGGTCGTTGATCACGTGCACATCACCGCACCGACCCGTCCTTCGTCGAGACATGCGCGGCAAGTCCCGAGAGTCGCTGGTGGTCGAGTCGATTCCCTCTAGGAGTAGATAGATACGACGAAGAACCAATCGTCTCAGCATGCCCATCGTGCGCTGTTCCAGGAGATCCTTTATCCACTGGCCTCCCTCCCTGCCGCATGAAATGAGTACGGCAATGAGCATGGCGTCCAACTCGGAGGCCGCCACTTGACGGTCATGGCGTCAAGTGGCTCCCCAGGGCTGGAGAAGCACCCCGACTGTTCGACGGCATCGAAGCCGAACGAACGAGCACGGACACAACTGCCAGGACAGAGGCACATTCTGGGCACGAGCGGCCTGTTTCGAATTCCCACCGCAGAGCGTGCACTTCTTGATCGCGGTGATCGAGGTAGCCGGGTCCGAGAGATCGGCGCACGTGACGGCCGAATCCGCTCCTGCTGTTCCCACCGGCGCGACACCGATCAGGGCCACCGAGTCATTGCAGCGATCAGCTGAATCCGCCCACTAGTGACCACGAACATCGTTGAGGGTGGACCACCAGGTCGGCGACGCCCTCTTCTCGCAAGCGATGGAGCCTCGAGTGGGCGCACTGCTTCGAGATCGGCATGGACTCGGCCGTCGTCGCGGTCCAGCCGTCCTCTTCGACGCGCAAGCAGAGCCTGCCCGGTGGTGAGGGGAACATCACCGTGCGCGGTTGAGCCTCCTAGGTGACGTGCGTGCCGTCGACGGCTCCGCACCTACCCAGG
>JADGOD010000224.1 GCA_017883125.1 Acidimicrobiales bacterium | reverse complement strand
GATGGGACCCGGCGGCGCCGAGGGACGGACGTGAGCCGGGTCGTCGCTGCCATCCTCATCGTCTTGTACCTCGGGTTGCTCCTCTCGTGTCACGAGCGGATCCAGGCAGAGCTCACCAAGGCGCTCCACCCCCCTGCACAAGGGATCAGCTGGCTCGTGACGGTCCTGTGGGACCTCGGCTCGGCGGGACCGATCGTGCTCGTGATCGCCGTCGCAGTGCTCGACCTGCGCAGGGAGATCCTCCGAGATCTAGCGGTGGCCGCCGCCACTGCGTTCGTCACCTGTGTCGCGCTCCAGCATCTCCTCGGTGTGACGGCGAACTTCCCCTCGAGCGCCTCGACAGACCTCCAAGGTGTCAACCTCGGGTTCCCTGTTCCTCTCCTCTCGGTATCCGTTGGAGTCGTCTTGGTGTCGCTGCCCTACTTCAGCCGAGGGCTCCAGCGACTCCTCGAAGGGATTATCTTCGTATCCCTCCTGAGTGGCCTGATGCACGGCGCAGGGCTTCCGGTGAGCCTCATCGGCTCGGTCGTCGTCGGCTGGGGCGCAGCCGCCGTAGTCCACCTGGCGTTCGGGTCACCCATCGGGATCCCGGCGACGGCCGACGTCTCTTCTCTCCTCGGCTCACTCGGGGTGGCCGTGAGCTCGGTGACCCCGGCGAGACGTCAGGACTGGGGGCTTGTCCGCTACGACGCCCAGGGATCCGGGGGTACTCCCCTCAGGATCTCCCTGTACGGCCGCGACGCCCGAGAGAGCCAGCTGTTCGCGAAGCTCTATCGGACGATCTTCCTCCGCGACGACGCCGGGCCGTTCAGCTTGACCCGCGCCCAGCAGGTCGAGCACGAGGGGTACATGACGCTGCTCGCCTCGGTGGCGGCACCCAACCAGACGGCGAGAGTCGTCGCTTCGGGGTTCGCTCCCGCCGACAGATCGGCGATGGTCGTCTCTGAGATCCCCCGTGGAGAGTCGCTCAGAGCGATCTCTGACACGGGTGGAACGGTGAGCGATGCGGCCCTCGACTCTCTCGCCGTCGCAGTCCACGCCCTCCACCAGGACAACCTGACGCAGGGCAGCCTGGATCTCGATCGCATCGTCCTCGACGGCGACCATGCGGGGATCTTCGACTTCAACCATGCCACCACCTTCGGTTCGAGCCAGGCGATCCACCGGGAGACGGCCGCTCTCTTGATGTGCATGGCCCTTGTGGCGGGCGCTGATCGAGCCATCGCTGCCTGTACGAGGACGATGGGGATCGACGCCCTCTCCGGGGCCCTGCCATTCCTCCAGGACGTCGCTCTCCCCTCGGGACTCGTGGCGACGATCCGGGTGGGTCATCACAAGCCCTTGCTGGCCGAGCTCCGGACGAAAGGGGCCGCGGCGGCGGAAGTCGAGGTCCCCAAGCTCGCCGAGCTCCACCGGGTCAGCTGGACGAACCTCATCCTCGCCGTCGGGACCCTCATCGGCGGATGGGCGCTCATCGGCGTGTTCCTCCACGTCGCCCAGGCCTGGTCGACCATCGCCAACGGCGATCTGGCGTGGGTGATCGCTACCGCCGTCGTCGCACAGCTTGCCTACCTCGGATCCGGCCTCTCGACCATGGGCTCGGTGACCACAGCCCTACCGCTGTGGCCGGTGGTTGTCCTGGAGCTCTCGAACACCTTCAGCGGTCTGGCCCTCGGGACACCCGCGGTGCTCGCGGCGCGGATCCGCTTCTTCCAGAAGCAGGGGATCAGCGCGACCGTCGCGGTGAGCTCCGGTTTCCTGGTCTCCACGGCATCATGGATCGTCAAGGGTGGCCTGTTCCTCATCAGTATCCCCTTCGCGCTCGGAACGATCCACTTCTCCACGCTGACCAAGTCGTCCTCTGGTGGATCGGACCAGACCCTGCTGCTCTGGATCATGGTGATCGTTCTGGGCATCGGGATAGCCGTCACGGGGATCTTCGCCGTCCCGCGCTGGCGTCGCATGGTGGCTGCTCGGGTCGTGCCCCAGTTCCACGAGGCGGTCAGCCACTTCAAGACGCTCATCGACCGACCTGTGAACATGGTCGAGATATTCGGCGGGATGATGATCGCCCAGCTGGTCACGGCCTTCGCGCTGAGCGCGGCGTTGATGGCGTATGGCTACCACCTCTCCCTTCCCGTGATCCTGGTGGTCCTCACGATCGGGTCCATGCTCGGTGGGGTCTCTCCGGTCCCTGGCGGGATGGGTGTCGTCGAGGCGGGGATGATCCTCGGGCTCAAGGCAGCAGGAGTCCCGAGCGACGTCGCCGTTGCCGCCGTGTTCGTCCAGCGGCTGTTCACCGCCTACCTCCCACCGGTCGCCGGGTGGTTCTGCCTGGTGTGGCTACGACGAAAGGACTACCTGTGAGCCTGATGACCCCCGAGCCGATCAAGGTGGTCACGTTGTGCACGGGCAACGTCGCCCGCTCCGTGATGGCCGGGGTGATGCTGACGCAGCTGGCGGAGCACGAGGGCATCGACCTCGTCGTGGTGACGGCCGGAACCCTCGTCGTCGAGGGTCAACCCGTGAGCCGACGGACTCTGTCAGCCATGGAGTCGATCGGTGAGCTCGATACTTCTGCGATCACCCGTCACCGGAGCCACCAGCTCGCGGACAGCGACGCGAGGCCCGCTGATCTTATCGTGGCGATGGAGGCGGATCACGTTCGCTACGTCCGTCGCAACCACAGCTCCGCTGCCCACAAGACGGCGACGATCCAGCGGCTCGTCACCCAGCTCACCGTTGACGACCAGCCGATCGTCGAGCGGCTCCGGGCCATGGAGCTAGCGAGCACGGATCTTGATGAGGACGTCGACGTCGCCGATCCTGCGGGCGGGCAGCAGCCGGAGTACGACGCGTGTGCAACCGAGCTCTGGGAGTTCTGCCAGGCCTTGATCGTGCTGCTCGGCTGAGCCGGTGACGTGCTGCTCAGTCGGCTTGGACGGAGCGCAGGCCTGCCCACATCATGATCGACAGTCGCCGGGCCAGGCGCTCGGCCTCTGCTCGTCGCTCCTTCGCCGAAGCGAACGGGGTGGCGCCTCGGCGTGACTCGATCCAGGCCAACGACGCACCTTCGGCCATCCCCACCATCCCGGCAGCCAGGAACTTGCGGTGATCGGGCTCGAGGCCCGCGTTGATGAGGGGGTCCACTGCACTGATCAATGCGGTCTCCACTCGCCGCACGGCGCGACCGAGCTCCTCGTCGTCACCGTGGTCGCGGTCGTAGAGGAGCTGGAAGGAGGCTTGGTCCTCCACGACGAGGATGTAGTACGCAAGGATCGCGAACTCGACCTGCTCACGAGGTCCGTTCGCCCGGGCGGTGGCCTCGCTGATGGCTGCTAGGACCCGGTGGGCCACGGCGTCGACGATCTCGAGGTAGAGCGCCTTCTTCGAGGAGAAGTGCTGGTAGAGAAGGGGCTTGGTCACCCCTGCGGCTTCGGCGACGTCATCCATCGTTGTTGAGCGGTAGCCGTGATCGGAGAAGAGGGACGCGGCGACGGCCAGGAGCTGCTCGCGGCGTTGTTCACCGGTCAGCCTCCGAGAGGTCGTGTTCACCGAGTAGAGCGCCATGGCTTCGAAGGTTACCGGGCGGTGTCTGATCCTGGGTCCATCACGCCCATCCCAACGAGAACGGCGCCGATCTCACCGGGGAGATCGGCGAGGTCGAAGCGGCGGCGAGCAAGCGCGTGGTTGCGATCCAGAAGCCCAGGGTCGGGATCTTCGAGGTACCGGACGATCTTCTCGGGCTCCTCGGGGGAGAAGAACTCGAAGCCCATCTCGACGATCTCTG
>JADGOD010000223.1 GCA_017883125.1 Acidimicrobiales bacterium | reverse complement strand
GCCTGTCGTGACTCCGTCCTGTTCTGCCGGGACCGGCACGGCCGACCCATCGGCTACCCGATGAGGACCCTGGCCTGCACGGAGACGACGCTCACCTTCACCACCTACGCCAAGAGCGCGAAGGTGGCGAACCTCCTCGCCGACCCCCGGGTCAGCATCCTCGTTGTCGACGAGGGCGCCGACCCGCTCCACTGGGTCAGCATCGCGGGGGTGGCCCGGGTCGTCGTCCCCGACGAGGCCACGATCCAACGGGTCTTTGGGGGTCGAAGCGTCTCGGACGCCGATCGCTCCCTCGAGGCTCGGGTCCCCGAGGGGATCAGCGAGCTCGTCCGAGAGCGGCACAGGGATGGCAAGCGGGTGCTTCTCGACGTCGGCGAGATCTCCGTCAGTGCCGTGCACCTCGAGACGGGCGGTTCCCGGTGAGCGGGCCGCGCCGGGGACCGAACCGGATGGACTCTGCGGGGATCGACGCGTTCCTCCGCGTCGAGCGTCTCGCCGCCCTCTGCGTCGAGGGCGGCGACGGCTCACTCGTCTCGATGCCGGCACGTCTGCTCGGATCGCCTGACGGCGGAGTGCGGGTCGAGCCGGCCGACCCTGGTGCGATCACCGGGGTGCTCTCTCGACGCGCTCCGGCCTGCGTCGTGGCCGACGAGTTCGAGTCCTACGAGGGGATCCGTGGCGTCATCCTCCAAGGTGAGCTCCTCGGCATCACCTCAGAAGGCGCCTCGGCACCGCGGGTCGATCTCGAGGTGTCGAGATCCAGGGGCTTCACCTTTGCCGGGACGCTCCCCGAGCACCTGGCCCGACCGACGCCTGAGGGTGACGAGTGCTCCCCCTCAGGGGGCTGAGGTCACGGGCCAGCCCCGAGCCGAGAGGGCGTCGAGCACCAGGCGCCGCTTCGGCACGCGGAGCCAGAGCGCGCTCAGGACCAGCCAGAGAGCGATGAACGCCCAGAGATGCGCCCCGACTCGATCGATGGCGGGTGGGGTCCCGACGACTCCTCGGGACGGGGGACCCGGGGGAAACTACGGTCTCTTCTGCAAGCTTGACGGCAAGGGGGGTCATGGAGAAGGTCGACGTCGCCATCATCGGCACAGGGTTCGGGGGCCTCGCCATGGCTGCCGCGCTCACGGCCGCCGGGATCGGCCCCTTCGTGCTGCTCGAGAAGGAGACGCGCGTCGGCGGGACCTGGCGGGACAACACCTACCCGGGGGCTGCCTGTGACGTGACCAGCTCGCTCTACTCGCTCTCGACGCACCCCAACGTCTGGGCGAGGAAGTACTCGGGCCAGGCGGAGATCCTCGAGTACCTCGAGGAGGTCCTCGACGCCGAGGGGCTTCGCTCCTCGGTCCGCTTCGGTGGCGAGGTCGTCGAGATGGCCTTCGACGAGAGCGCCGGCCGCTGGCTCGTGACGACCTCGGACGGCTCGGTGATCGATGCCCGGGTGGTGGTCTCGGCGGTCGGGCAGCTCAACCGGCCGGCGATGCCCGGCATCGAGGGGATCGACAGCTTCGCAGGAGACACCTTCCACTCGGCGCGCTGGGACCACCGCGTCTCGATGGCGGGCAGGAGGATCGGGATCATCGGGACCGGTGCGAGCGCGATCCAGTTCGCGCCGATCATCGCCGAGCAGGGCTCGCACACCACGATCTTCCAGCGCTCCGCTCCCTACGTCGTCCCGAGGAACGATGCCGAGACCCCGGGATGGCTCCGACGGCTCTACCGGATGATCCCGGCTGCGCAGCGTCCGGCCCGCCTCAAGCGGTTCGCCATCGGAGAGCTCTTCGGCCGGGCGGTGCTGGGGGACACGAGGTCCCGAGCGATCTTCACGTCCAAGGCGCTGGGCTTCATGAGGAGCCAGATCGACGATCCGGCCCTGGCGGAGCGGTGCACGCCGGACTACGAGTTCGGCTGCAAGCGGGTCCTCATCTCCGATGACTGGTACCCGACGCTCGTGCGAAGCGATGTCGATCTCGTCACCGAGAGGATCGTGCGGGTCACACCCGACGGCGTCGAGACCGCCGACGGCACCCACCACGACCTTGACGTCCTGGTCTTCGGCACCGGCTTCGAGTCCACGTCGTTCCTCGCCCCGATGCGGGTCGTCGGCCGGGGAGGTGACGTCCTCGAGGAGCGCTGGGCGGACGGGGCCGCGGCGTTCCGGGGCGTGGCGGTCTCGGGCTTCCCCAACCTCTTCGTCCTCTACGGCCCGAACACCAACCTGGGCACGAACTCGATCGTCTACATGCTCGAGGCCCAGGCGGGCTACGTCGCCGGCCTGCTGGCCAAGGCCCGAGCGGTCGGTGCGGGCACCCTCGAGGTCCGACCCGGGCCCGAGCGCGCTTGGCAGGAGATGGTCGACGCCAAGAGCCGAGCGACCTCGTGGCTCTCCGGCTGTCAGAGCTGGTACACGACCAAGGGCAAGAACACCAACAACTGGCCGGATGCGACCTGGCGCTACGGCCGGCTCCTCAGAGACGTCGACCTCCTCGACTTCGACCTGCGGCCGGCGGTCTCGGCGGGGGTCCCGGCATGAGGGCGCCACACCCGCCGACCGCGATCAGCCGGAGGGCGGCGATGCTCATCCGCCGTCTCGTGCTGAGTCCCGAGGTCCCCTGGGAGCGCCAGCGCTCCCGCATGGCCGCCGCCCTGATGACGACCCACATCCCGAGGTCCGTGACACGGAGACGCACCGATATCGCGGGGGTCCCTGCAGAGGTCCTCTCGTGCAACGACGGGCGCGACACCGCCACGCTGGTCCACCTCCACGGAGGAGGCTTCGCGGTTGGTAGCCCCCTCCTGGCTCGGGCCTGGTCTGCCGCGCTGTGCAAGCGCCTCGGGATCACCGTGATCCTCCCGGACTACCGGCTCGCTCCCGAGCATCCCTTCCCCGCAGCGCGCCAAGACGCCACCGCGGTGATCGACCACGTCCTTGGGACCAGGCCGAGCGCGAGGGTGGCGGTCTCGGGGGACTCGGCGGGAGCGAACCTCGTGCTCGGGGACGCCGTGGCCCGGGCGGAGGCCACCACGGACCTGCCCGCGGCGATGGTGCTGCTCTCACCGTGGCTGGATCTCACCGACGATCGCCTCGGCGACCCTGATCTTGTCGCCAGGGATCCGATGATGAGCCCCGAGTGGCTGGCGGCGTGCGCCACGGCCTATGCACCGGGACGGTGGTCGGACCCCGAGGTCTCGCCGCTGCTCGGTCCGCTCGGCGGCCTGCCGCCGCTCCTCGTCCAGGGAGGATCCGACGACGTCCTGGCACCCGATGCCGCTCGGCTCGTCGCGGCGCTCGGCGACGCCGGCGACGTCACCTACAGCGTGGCCGCCGGGCTGTGGCACGACTTCTCGCTCCAGATCGGGACGCTCGCCGCCGCCGACGACGCCCTGGACGTCACGATCGAACACCTCACCGTCCACCTCGCTCTTGATGCTCGGTGAGCGACACAGAAAGGCCTCTCCGTGGAGACACCGCTCGTCATCACTGACTTCCTCGCTCGAGCCGAGCTCGTCTACGGGAACCGGGTCGGGATCATCGATGAGCCCGACCAGCCAGCATCGCCGTTCGGGCCGCTCACCTACTCCGAGCTGGCGGAGAGGGCGAGAGGCCAGGCGGCCTTCCTCGACGATCTCGGGGCGCCCGTGGGCGGCAGGGTGGCCGTCGTCTCCCAGAACTCGAGCCGGATGCTCGCGTCGTTCTTCGGGGTGGCGGGCTCTGGTCGGGTGATGGTGCCCGTCAACTTCCGGCTGACGGCCGAGGAGATCGAGTACATCGTCTCGCACTCGGGCTCCGAGGTCCTCCTCGTCGATCCAGAGCTCGCCGACATCCTCCCCGGTCTCGACCATCCCGCCGCCTATGTCTTCGGTGACGATGACGACGTCCTCTTCGCCCCTGGCCGGACCCCGCGGCCCTGGAGGGCGGACGAGACGGCGACGGCCACGATCAACTACACCTCGGGGACCACCGCACGGCCCAAGGGGGTCGAGCTCACGCATCGCAACCTCTGGCTCAACGCCACGGTCTTCGCCCTCCACCTCGGGGTCTCGGACCGCGACGTCTACCTCCACACCCTCCCGCTGTTCCACGTCAACGGCTGGGGCCACGTCTACGGCGCGACGGCGATGGGAGTGACCCACGTCGTGTTGCGCAAGGTCGACGGCGCCGAGATCCTCCGCCGGATCGAGCGCCACGGGGTCACGTACCTGTGCGCGGCGCCGGCGGTGGTGGCGTCGGTCCTCGACGCCGCGGCCACCTGGGACGGCCCCGTCCCCGGCCGCGACCGGGTGCGGATCGTGGTGGCCGGCGCCCCGCCGCCGACGCGGACCATCGAACGGGTCGAGACCG
>JADGOD010000222.1 GCA_017883125.1 Acidimicrobiales bacterium | reverse complement strand
TTGGGTGCCGTGATCGGCGTGGACGATCCCGCCGCGCTTTACTCGTCGCTGTTTGATCGCCATGTCGAGAGCATTGACGACGAGGTTGGCGTCTTGAACGGTGTCGATCGACCATCCGACGATGCGCCGGCTGCAGGTGTCGAGGACGCAGCAGCAGTAAACCTTGCCCTCACGCGTCGGATGCTCGGTGATATCGGTGACCCAGAGCTCGTCGGTATTCGAGCGGGCGAACTTTCGCTGGACGAGGTCGTCCGCGGTCGGGATCCCCTTGATGCGCTTGGCCTTGGCGGGCCCGGGAAGCCCTGCGATGCCAGCGTTGTGCATGAGGATCGTGACCAGGTTGCGGCTGACGTAGATGCCCCGTCCCTTGGTCAGCTCAGCGTGGACGCGTCGGGCTCCGTAGGTGCCACGACTGTCAGCGTGGACCTCCTTGATCAGCGCGGTCAGCCACTCCCGTCGCATCTTGGTGGGTGACAGGGGTCGCTTTCGATACATGTAGTAGCCGGGGCTCGAGACCCCGAGGACCGAGCAGCACTGCTTCACGCTGAACCCGGCGCCGACGAGGACGTCGATCACCGGGTGGACCCTTTTGGGCGGACAGCCTCAGATCCGAGCATCTGGTGAGCCCGACGAAGAATCTCGACCTCGGACTCGAGCTCACGGATGCGGCGGTTGGCTTTGTGCAGCTCCCTCGACTCGGCGGTGGTGCGGCCAGGGAGCTCTCCGCGATCGATCCGGTCCTGTTTGATCCAGTTGTAGAGGGTGGCGTCAGTGATGCCGAGATCGGCAGCGGTCTTCGAGACCGACCGACCAGCTGCGACGAGCGCGAGAGCTCGGCGGCGGAACTCAGCGGGATAGGGACGTGGCATTGACTGCACCTTTCATCAAGGCCCAATCTCAACACGCAGAAGAGTAAGAAATCGAGGGGCAGGTCACCCTGGCTCCCTCAATCACAGGTGAGACCCAAGGGGCTATCTGAGATCGGGGCGCATGCCGACAACCCTCGACACTGGGGGATCGAAGAGCGGACTCAAGGGCTGGCCTGCCCCCAGACGCCGATCAGACGGGCAGGCCTCCGGCCACGTCGTACGACCACAGCTCCGAGGAGACCGAGACTGGCCCGCCGTGGGGAGCGGGGCGATCGGCACCGGCGTGGCCGTGGGCGAACGCTGGGGATCGCACCCATGCGTCGAAGGCGGCCTCATCGCGCCACCGAGTGACGACAAGCCACTGATTGCGACCGTCGGTCGGCCTGAGCAGCTCGAATCCCTCGAAGCCGTCCTGTCCGTCCACGGCCCCCGTACTGGCTGCGAACCTCTTGGCCAGCTCGTCGCCGGATCCCTCCGGTACCGTGATGGCATTGATCTTGATCACCGTCATGTTCCTCATCTGACCACACGCCGAGCGATCTCTCAAGGGGTGCTCACACCGCGTCGTCAGTCACCTGCCGGGAACTTGTACTGAGAGGCGACCACTGGGGTTGCGTTGTCCGCGCCGAACCACAGCGTGATCTCCTGATGCGCAGAGAAGACCACGGTCGCTGGGTCGCCCGTGAACTCCTTGCCATCGACGTAGGTCCGAAGGCTCTTCCCGTTCCCGTCACTCAGACCGCCGATCTGCCCGGTACTGAGTTGGACGCCCCACTCCGTGAAGAGCTGACCGAGCGTGTACGGCGAGTCGGTCGCGGACTCGATGTGGATCACACCGGTCTCGTCGTGCGTGTGGAGCACGGTGACCCCTGTCTCTTGGCCGTTCTCGATGATCATCCCGATCCCTGCGACCACAGGCACCTTCGTGCCGTTCATGATGAGGTCCAGGTGAGCGTGATAGTGGACCGCAAGCTGCTCCTGGCCGAGCACGGAGAGTCCCGCGGCCTCGATGAAGGGCTGGGGGTCGGTGGGCAGCGCCCACGGCGGCAGGGATGTCGAGAGGGTGACCCCGGTCGGCTGCGTGAACGGCTCGGTGACGACCGTCGAGCCTCCACCGGCCGGACCCTTGACTGTCGTGGGCAAGGCGATCAGTAGGGTCACGACGAGTGCAACGACAAGGACGATCGAACCGGCGACGATCCCCGTCCGGCGACGTGCCCGACCGTGGCGAGCCTGCTCCTCTCGAGATCGGCTCGCCGCTGTCGCCTTCTGCTGTTCGGCCCTTCGCTGATCCTTCGTGGGCTTCGGCTGCTTGCTCACATCCACCTCATCGGGTTCTCGGCTCGACGTCGATCCTGGCTGTCGACACTACGGGGGTTGCGCGTCCTGATCAGCGTCACCCGAGCCGACAAAGATCTTTCCCGCTCGCCTCCTCCGATGGCGATGCGGTGCACCTCCCCCCGAGAGCACCTCTGATCGGTCGGGCTGGGCCGGTCAGCGCGTGGTGTCGAGCTCGGTCTCGGGATCATCCGCCCCGCGCAGGTGCGGCACGATGATGTCGGCAGACTCCGCTGGTGTGATCCCCGGATAGAGGATCTTGATCAGCCCTACGGCCACGGCTCCACCGACGATCTCGGCCGCGATGAACGGGAGGACCGACGCTGGTGCGATGCCGGCGAAGGTGTTCGAGAACATCCTTCCCACGGTGATCGCCGGGTTGGCGAAGCTGGTCGACGACGTGAAGAAGTAGGCGGCCATGATGTAGGCGCCCACGGCTGCCGGCGTGTACGAGGTCTTCCCGCTACGGGCGAGGGCGAAGATGACGAGCAGGAGCCCGAGGGTGGCGATCACCTCGGAGAACAGGTGCGGCCCCGTCGCTCGGTGGTGGGTCGAGATCGAGACCGCCGAGAGAGAGAACATGACGTTGGCGGCGATCGCCCCTGTGACGCATCCGGCGACCTGAGCGGGAAGATACGCGGCGGCATCCCTCCACGAGATCCCACCGAAGACCGCATCGACGAAGGAGACGACCGGGTTCAAGTGGGCTCCGGAGAGCGAGCCGAAGATCAGGATGATGGCGAAGAGGCCTGCCCCGGTGACCAGCGCGTTCTGGAGCAGCTCGAGACCGATGTTGCCGGGCGAGAGCTGCTGTGCGGCGATCCCAGAGCCGACGACGATGGCGGCCAGGAAGGTGCTGCCGAGGTACTCCGCGACGAGGCGGCGCCAGAGGACGACATCGTTCACTGTGCGCTCTCGATCTCCGATGACTCCTTGTCTCAGCAGCAGCCGCTGGCGGGTGCGCCGACCTCGACCGGAGGGGCGATCTGCATCAGGTCCGGGGTGCAGCAGCGCTCGTCGCCACCGAGGCCCTCGGGCCCGTCCGCGTCGGCCAGCACGGTGTAGATCTCCCAGCGCGCCCCGTCGGGGCCGTCTACCCAGACCTTGTCCTGCACGGCGTAGCAGCAGGTCGCCTGCTCCTCGACGTCGGTCTCCATGCCCTGTCCCGAGAGCCTCGAGGTCGCCGAGGAGACCTCTGCGGTCGAGGCGACCTCGACTCCCAGGTGGTTGATGGAACCGGGCTCGCCGCCGCCTTCGATCAGCACGAGCTTGAGCGGGGGCTCAGCGATCGCGAAGTTGGCATATCCGGGACGGATCTTGGATGGCTCGGCACCGAAGAGCTTGGAGTAGAAGTCGATCGCCTCGTCGAGGTTCGAGACGTTGAGGGCGAGCTGCACACGAGACATGGCGACATCCTTTAGATTGATGAGTATCAATGA
>JADGOD010000221.1 GCA_017883125.1 Acidimicrobiales bacterium | reverse complement strand
GAGGACCTCGGCGTCATCTTCCTCGACACGGATCAGGCGCTGAAGCAGCACCCCGACCTCTTCCGCGAGTACTTCGCCACGGTCATCCCGCCGAACGACAACAAGTTCTCGGCGCTCAACTCGGCCGTCTGGTCTGGCGGCTCGTTCATCTACGTCCCGCCCGGCATCAAGGTCGACATGCCCCTTCAGGCCTACTTCCGGATCAATGCCGAGAACATGGGTCAGTTCGAGCGGACGCTGATCATCGCGGACGAAGGAAGCCAGATCCACTACGTCGAGGGGTGCTCGGCGCCGATCTACTCGACCGATTCGCTGCACTCCGCCGTGGTCGAGCTCATCGCTCTCCCGGGAAGCCGGATCACCTACACGACGATCCAGAACTGGTCGAACAACGTCTACAACCTGGTGACCAAGCGAGCGCGGGCCGAAGCCGAGGCGCACGTCGAGTGGATCGACGGGAACATCGGTTCCCGGCTCACCATGAAGTACCCGAGCGTCTACCTCATGGGCCCCAAGGCTTCCGGAGAGGTCCTTTCGGTCGCCTACGCCGGGGCCGGCCAGCATCAGGACGCCGGGGCCAAGATGGTCCACGCTGCTCCGGAGACCACATCGACCATCGTGTCGAAGTCGATCTCGAAGGATGGCGGAATCACCACCTACCGCGGCCTGGTCCATGTCGATGAAGGCGCCAAGGGGGCGAAGGCCTTCGTGAGGTGCGACGCGCTGCTTCTGGACGACGAATCGATCTCGGAGACCAAGCCCTACATGGAGGTCTCGGAGAGGGACTCCTCGATCGGCCACGAAGCCACGGTCTCGAAGGTCGGTGACGACCAACTCTTCTACCTGATGAGCAGAGGTCTCACCGAGTCCCAGGCGATGGGCATGATCGTCAACGGCTTCATCGAGCCGGTGACCCGGACGCTCCCGATGGAGTACGCCGTCGAATGGAGCCGCCTGATCGAGCTCCAGATGGAAGGCTCGATCGGCTGATCGCCGTTCTCGGCTGAGTCCTGGTCGGATGGCCATGTCGGCCACCGAGCACCCGAGAGATGGCACGATGGGGAGATGGCGATGCGCGAGGAGTGCAAGAACTTCCAATCCCGGACCTACGAGTCGGGAGAGGTGGCCCGCTTCTGCCTTCTCGATCTCGCTCCTGAAGCCCCATGGCGCTGCCCGGAGAACTGCGCGTCGTTCGCACCTCGTCTGGCCGACGTCGGTTGGGTGCACGGCAGCCTGGTCGAGCCAGCTATAGAGGACGAGCCGGCGGCACCATCCGAGGACATCATTGCTGTCTTGGACTCCGCCGAGGAGATCATCAACGACATCGCACCGGAGGTCTTCTCGGAGGTCGAGAAGGAGCGGGAGGCAGAGGCCAAGAAGGGCGGCAAGAAGTGGTGGCGCTTCGGGCGGTGAGCCACGAGCTGGCCGACGACCTCTCTGCTCAGGTCCCGGTGAACTTCGGCGGCCGCTTCTCCTTGAAGGCGTCCATGGCCTCTGAGAGGTCGTTCGACGCGAGGTACATCGTGTTCCACTTCGCCACGAAGTCGAGGCCCTGATCGACGGTGGTGCCGTCGCCGGCGGCGAGGACCGCCTTGGTCCCCTGGACAGCGAGGGGAGAGTTCGCGGCGATCTCGGTGGCGAGCCGTCGTGCCCGATCCAGGACTGACGCAGCATCGCCTCCGGCGTCGTTGACGAGGCCGATCGACTCGGCTCGGGTGGCGTCGACGTCCTTGCCGGTGAGGGCCAGCTCTGCGACGTGTCCGGCGCCGATGATGGCGGGAAGCCGCTGGAGGCTGCCCAGGTCGGCGACGATCGCCACCTTGGCCTCTCTCACGGAGAAGACGGCATCGGACGACGCCAGCCGGATGTCGCAGGCGCTGATCAGGTCGACGCCTCCACCGATGCAGTAGCCGTGGACGGCAGCGATGACGGGCTTCGGGCACTTGGCGATCGACGTCACCGAGTCCTGCATCCGACGGATGTCCCCGTAGGTCGTGGCGCTGCGGGTCACCGCACTCATCGCCGGCCCCTCCTTCGAGCCTCCGCCGCTCAGCAGCGGTCCCATCGCCTTGAGGTCCAGGCCGACCGAGAAGTGGGGACCCTTGGCCGCCAAGATGACACAGCGGACATCGGGGTCGTCACCGAGCAGCGCCATGGCTATGGGCAGGTCTCGCCAGAAGTCCGGGCCGAGCGCGTTGCGTGCCTCCTCCCGGTCGAGCCAGAGGGTGGCGACGTCTCGATCGATCTCGATCGACAGGACGGGTGACTCGAAAGAGGTGCTGGACATGCGTTCTCCTCGGTAGCTGCTTGTCCGCGTCAGCCTATGTCGTCGACCCCCTCTGGGCCGTCTGTGTCTCGGATGCTCACCACTACACTTTGGACCGCGTCCCTTCGCCCGAACAGGGCGGATTACCTCGGAAAGAAGGAATCCTGTGCCCCCGCTGATCACTGACTCCCCGGCCATCCGGGGTGGACCGTCGTGGCTCGTCGAGATGCGTGAAGCGGCACGGGCGCACTTCGAGCAGGTGGGCCTTCCTGACGCCAGCGACGAGGCCTGGCGGTACTCGCCGATCGGGGATCTCGATCTCGAGCGCTTCGACCTGGCAGAAGGGGCGCTTGAGCTTTCCGCACCTCCGACCGTGCTCGGAGCTGCCGCATCGATCGTGCATGTGACCGCAGGTCGGATCGCCCCGGGCTTCGAGGTTCCCGCCGGGACGGTGCTGACCACGGTGAGCGACCATCCCGAGGGGTCGATGCTTCTCGGCGACGTGGCGAGCGCAGCGGACGCCCTCGTGTCGCTCAACGGTGCGCACCTCGACGACGCGCTGGTCATCGACATCCCCCGTGGGACCCACCTCGAGGCACCGATCGTCGTCATGCACCACGTGACCTCCGGCGCATCGTTCCCGCGAACGCTCGTCCGACTCGGCGACGGCGCCGAAGCGACCGTGATCGAGCTCGTCGTCGGCGGCGCTGTTGGGACTCTCAACGTCCCGGTGACCGAGCTGAGCGTCGGCGACGGGGCCAACCTTCGCTACGGATCGCTCCAGCTGCTGGACCACCAGGCTTGGCATCTGGCGTCGATCGCCGCGCGGGTCGGACGCGACGGGACCATCGCTCAGCTCACGGCAGG
>JADGOD010000220.1 GCA_017883125.1 Acidimicrobiales bacterium | reverse complement strand
TCGCCGGCGTGGCGCGGGTGATGTCGTTGGTGATCTCGTCGAGACGGTAGCCAACAGCCAGGCGGGCAGCGATCTTGGCGATCGGAAACCCGGTTGCCTTCGACGCCAGCGCGCTGGAACGGGACACACGTGGGTTCATCTCGATCACGACCCGCTGGCCGGTCAGCGGATCGACGGCGAACTGCACGTTGGACCCACCGGTCTCCACACCGACGCGCCGCAGGCAGGCGAACGCGTCGTCACGCATCGCTTGGTACTCGACGTCAGAGAGCGTCTGGGCGGGTGCCACGGTTATCGAGTCCCCGGTGTGCACGCCCATGGGGTCGACGTTCTCGATCGAGCAGATCACGACGCAGTTGTCCGCGGCGTCCCGCATGACCTCGAGCTCGAACTCCTTCCAGCCGGCGATCGATTTCTCCACGAGGATCTCGCTGACCGGGCTCGCGGCGAGCCCTTCGGCGGCAAGGCGCAGGAAGATCGTCTCATCGGGCGCGATCCCGGTCCCCTGCCCACCCAAGATGTACGAGGGTCGCACCATGATCGGGAACCCGATCGTCCGTGCGATCTCGACCGCCTCGGCGAGATCGTGGGCGAAGCCCGACTCCGGCACGCGCAGGCCGATCTCGGTCATCGCCACCTTGAAGCGATCCCGGTCCTCTGCGGTCTCGATGGCCTCGGGTCTCGCCCCGATGATCTCGACGCCGAACCGTTCGGGGACCCCACGCGCGACCAGCTCCATCGTCAGGTTCAAGGCCGTCTGGCCACCCAGGGTCGGAAGCAGGGCATCAGGACGCTCACGCTCGATGATGGCGGTGAGCACGTCGACGTCGAGCGGCTCGATGTACGTGGCGTCCGCGGTCGACGGATCAGTCATGATCGTCGCCGGGTTCGAGTTGGCCAGGATGACCCGATAGCCCTCTTCGCGGAGCACACGGCAGGCTTGCGTGCCTGAGTAGTCGAATTCGCACGCCTGTCCGATGATGATCGGGCCGGAGCCGATCACCAGGATCGATGAGAGATCGTCACGACGGGGCATTGCTCACCGGCCCATCGTCCGCTCCGCCATGCGGCGGGCGAAGTCATCGAACAGATAGGCGGCATCGTGCGGTCCAGGTCCCGCCTCAGGATGGTGCTGGACGCTGACGGCGTCAGCCGAGGCGACGGCGATCCCCTCGATGATGCCGTCGTTCAGGTTCACATGGGTGACCACCGCTCCGGGAACCGAGCCGTCGACCACCGCGTAGTTGTGGTTCTGCGCCGTGATCTCCACGTGGCCGGTGACCAGGTTCTTGACCGGGTGGTTCGACCCGTGGTGGCCGAAGGGGAGCTTGAACGTCGAGCCGCCGAGCGCCCCGGCGAGGACTTGGTGGCCCAGGCAGATCCCGAAGATCGGGCGGGTGCCCAGCAGCGACGAGACCGTCGACGCGACGCCTCCGAGGGCCGCGGGGTCCCCCGGGCCGTTCGAGAGGAAGATGCCGTCGGGCTCCCGGGCCAGGATCTCGTCGGCCGAGGTGAACGCCGGGACGACCTCGACGGTGGCGAACGTCGCCAGATAGGCCAGGATCGTGCTCTTGATCCCGAGGTCCAGCGCCACGACCCTGAAGTCGCCAGCTCCCACCGAGTAGGGCGTGGGCGTCGTCACCACGGAGGCAAGATCGCAGCCGTCGGTGCCCGTCGCCGTGCGGACCGCCTCGCGGAGCTCGTCGAGGTCCGCCGTGCCCATCACGCACGGCATCGCTCCCGATGAGCGCAGGTGCCGGGTCAGGCGGCGGGTGTCGATGCCGGTGATGGCAGGCACACCCTGGTCGATCAGGAGCGTCTCGAGCGCACCTTCGGAGCGCCAGGATGAGTGGAGCGGCGGGAGGTCACGCACGACGATCCCCGAGAGGAACGCCTTGCGCGACTCGTTGTCGAGCGTCGTCACCCCGTAGTTGCCGATATGGGGATAGGTGAAGGCCACGATCTGACCGGCGTAGCTCGGATCGGTGATCACCTCTTGGTAGCCGCTCAGCGCCGTGTTGAAGACGACCTCGCCGGTGGCCATCCCCCCGTCGAGGAGCGAACCGGCTCCTTGGCCTTCGAAGGCCGTTCCATCGGAGAGGACCAGGTGGGCGCGCTTCCTCATCGCTGTGCCTCCCCGTCGATCACGATGGCGATCCCTCGTGCCACGGTGTGACGAACTCCGGCCAACAGCGTCCTCCCCGCATACGGCGTGTTCTTCGATCTGCTGTGCAGTCTGTGAGGATCGACGACCGGGCGAGCCGAGACATCGACCACGCAGAGGTTGGCGTCCTCCCCGGGAGCCAGGTCGCCGCCCTGGGCGCTAAACCCGCCGATTCGCTCATCGGATGCTCGAAGCCGGGCGATCGCCGCCGGTGTCCGGCTCAGCACCCGGAACACCGCCCTCGGGTCTGCAGCCTCACCGCCGAGCGCCTCGATCGTCAGCGCGAGCGCCGTCTCCAGGCCGACCATCCCTGGAGCGGCATCGTCGAAGGGTCGATCCTTCGCTTGAGGTGGATGCGGCGCGTGATCGGTCGCCACGGCGTCGAGGTGGCCATCGCTGAGCGCCAGGCGAAGGGCGGCGGCGTCGTCCGCCCCCCGCAGCGGCGGGTGGACCTTGTAGACGGTGTCATAGGTCGCGCACAGGTCCTCGGTCAAGGTGAGGTGGTGCGGGGCGACCTCGGCGGTCACCACCACTCCCCTCGCTCGGGCTTCGGTGAGCAGCTCGATCGACCGCGCCGTGGAGAGGTGGAGGAGGTGGAGCGAGCACCCGGTCCGCTCGGCCAGCAGCAGATCCCGAGCGACCATCGCCTCTTCGGCGATCCCGGGCCTGCCCACCAGGCCCAGTGAGGACGACAGCGCGCCCTCGTTCATGCATCCACCGGCGGCCAGCGATTCGTCCTCGCAGTGCTCGGCCAGCGTCACCCCCAGCCCGCGTCCGTACTCCATGGCCCGTCGCATCAGCCCCGCGTCTTGGACGCCCATGCCGTCATCGGTGAAGATCGTGACGCCGAGCGCCGCCATCTCGGCCATCGGAGCGAGGTGCGTCCCCTCCCGGCCGACCGTGATCGCTCCGGATGGCATGACGTCGATCGAGGTGGCCCTCCCGAGCGTTATCACCTGGGCGACGACCGCCGCGCAGTCTGTCGAAGGAGTGGTGTTCGGCATGGCCACCACGGCCGTGTAGCCGCCGCACATCGCCGCTCGCGCCCCGCTCTCGACGGTCTCGGCCTCCTCGCCACCCGGCTCGCGCAGGTGGGTGTGGAGATCGACCAGTCCCGGGCCGACCCAGCAGCCGGTCGCATCGAGGCGCCTCGTCCCGTCAGGGGCCTCCAGCCCCTCGCCGACCGCTGCGATGACGCCGTCGACGACGAGGACGTCGGCCCGTCGGACCTCCGTCGGGGTGACCACCGAGCCACCGTGGATCAGAAGGGTCTCAGACATCACGCACCGCCGAGCTCGAGGAGAGGGAGAGGAAGAGGGCGGCCATGCGCACAGGCACGCCGTTGGACACCTGCCGGCGCACCAGGCACCGTGGGTCGTCGGCCACCGATGAGGCGATCTCGACGCCGCGGACCATGGGACCGGGATGCGTGATCACCGCGCCTTGCTTCAGCAGCCTCGCCCGGCGCTCCGTCATCCCGAAGGTGGCGGTGAACTCGTGGAGGGAGGGAACGAACGAGCCGCTCCCCCGCTCCTCTTGCATCCTGAGCAGCGAGACGACGTCCGCAGTTCGAAGCGCCGCGTCGAGGTCGTGGACCACCTCGACCGGCCACGTCTCACACCCGATGGGCAGGAGCGTCCCCGGCGCGCAGATGCGGATCCGCGCTCCCGCCAGGGAGTAGGCCAGGACCTGGCTCCTCGCCACTCGGCTGTGGCGGATGTCGCCGACGATGAGCACCTCGAGGCCCTCAAATGAGCGGAGCCCCGTGCCTTCCGAGCTCGTGCCATCTGCCTCGGCACGGACCTGGCGGACCGTGAGGAGGTCGATCAGCGCTTGGGTCGGGTGCTCGTGCGAGCCGTCCCCCGCGTTGATCACCCGGGCGTTCGTCAGCCATCGCGCCACCTGGTGCGGCGCACCCGCGGAGCGATGGCGCAGGACCACGGCGTCGATCCCCATCGCCTCGATGGTCTCCACCGTGTCTCGGAGGGACTCGCCCTTCTTGACCGAGCTCGACGCCACCGCCAGGGAGAGCACGTCCGCGGACAGCCGCTTCGCCGCCGTCTCGAAGCTCAGGCGGGTCCGAGTCGACTCCTCGAAGAACAGCGACGCGATGACCTTCCCCTTGAGGGTCGGGACCTTGCGGACGCTGCGCCGCTCCACCTCGCCGAACGCCTCTGCCACCTCGAGGATCTCTCGGAGGCCCTCGGCCCCGAGGTCGGCGATGGAGAGCAGGTGGCGTCCCACCATGGATTCGGAGCTCTGCTCGGCGCTCACCGGGACTCCAGCCGGCCGAGCGAGACACCCTTCATCGACACGTCGACCAGCTCTTCGCGTGAGGTGGGCAGGTTCTTGCCGACGAAGTCAGGGCGGATCGGGAGCTCGCGGTGCCCCCGGTCGACGACCACGGCCAGCTGGATCTGTGCCGCACGGCCATAGTCACCGAGTGCGTTGAGCGCAGCCCGCACGGTCCGGCCCGTGAAGAGCACGTCGTCGACCACCACGACCACCTTCCCGGTGAGGTCGCAGGGGATGTCGGTGGCGGCCTCGGGGAGCACTGGGCGCAGTCCGATGTCGTCACGGTAGAACGCGACATCGAGCGAGCCAACAGGAGGCGCTGAGCCCTCGATCTCGATCAGCAGCTCGGCCAGCCGCTCGGCGATGGCCACGCCGCCGGTCTGTAGGCCGATAAGGACGACGTCGTCGATCCCGTGGTTGCGCTCGACGATCTCGTGCGCCATGCGCGTCAGAGCCCGGTTCAGGTCGTCAGCAGAGAGGATCTCGGCATGGGCAACGAACACCGAGCCCAGGGGCCGCGTGTGTCGACGCTCGGGATCTGCCACCGATTCCTCCCAGTCGTACGAGCCTCACAGAACCCGCTTTACGACGCTGTTGACGAGACTACCAGAGACGTGCAGCGCCTCAGGTCCCGATGCGGCATAGAAGCCGGCCGCTATGCTAGGTCCGTGGTTGACGGGGGATGAGTACAGCAGCGCCGGAATCGGCTCCCTCGCATCTCACCCGAAGCAGACTTCGCTTGGAAGGTGCTCACCGGTGTGGCGGCGGTCTTCCTCGCCGCCTGAATCCTCTTCGCGGCACTCCGGCCGCACCACGATCGAACCACCACCAAGGCAAGGCCAGCGCCTCACGGCATCGGATGCCTCGACCGGCCCCTGTGGCTAACCCGTGTCTCCTCAACGCTCTAGTCGTCACCTTCTTCATCGATGCCAGTGGCAAGGTCGTCCACATCGGCGTCGGCGCCCAGAGCTTGGCTTCGCTGCGACACTGGATCTCCGTGATCACCTCCGGGCCGCCCGTCGGATGACCGAGACTCAGAGCTCTCCAAGACATGACTCCTCTCGGCCCCTCAGCGTCGAGGAGCGGAGCCGGGCGTTCTCAGATGGGGCTCTCTCCGCCGAGGATCGCGCAGTGGCCTTCCGGTCCGGCCGCACACCGATTCCCCGCAGTCTCATCCTCTGGACAGCGCTGGTCATCGCGGCCCTGGGGCTTGGCGGAACGGCCCTAGAGCGCGTCCTCGGCAATGGCGCCTCGGCATCGTCGATCCCCACGACGACCCTGGTCGGCACCGGACCTCCTTCCTCCCAGATCGCACCAACAGTGCCTTCGCTCGGCGGGTCGCTCGATCGGTTCATGGGACTCAAGAGGCTGAGCTCCTCTCCGGCACCCATCATCGATGGCCTCAGCGGTCCGACGATGAGGCCGTGGACGCTCTACGGCGCGCAGGGCAAGGTTGTCGTCCTGACGTTCTTCGACGTTGACTGTCACGACATCTGCCCCGTGCTGAGCGAGGAGATCAAGCAGGCTGACGCGGCTCTCGGAGCGAGCGCAGCGACGACGGAATTCGTCGTCATCAACACCAACCCATCGGCGACCAAGGTCGAGACCTCACCGCCCGCGCTCACAACAGGAGGCCTCGATGCCCTCCACAACGTCATCTTCCTCAACGGTGAGCTGCCCCACCTCAACGCCAGCTGGGTCTCGTACGGAGTTCAGGTCGCCGTGGCTGCCAATGGCACGACCTTGCATAATGACGTGATGTACTTCATCGACCCGCAGGGACGCCTTCGCACCCTTGCGCTTCCGTTCGCCAACCAGGCACCGAACGGCTCATACTCGCTGCCCGGCGAAGAGATCAGCCGGTTCGCAGCGGGGATCGCTAGCACCGCGGTTAGCATCTCAGGACCACGACCATGAGCCCTGAGCACCGCCCACCCGTTGACTTCGAACCGGCGACAATGCCCACGTCATCGCTGACCATGACGAGAGCCGTGTGGTTCAAGCGCCCTTGGTTCCTGGCCACCGCAGGAATTGCGATCTTGGTGCTGGCATCGATCCTCGTCGACCTCCCCGGGCCAGTGAGCAACGCAGAAGACATCACCAGCCAGAACGCGTCGATCAAGCAGATCAACCAGGATCTGGCTGGCTGCGGCTACGCCGTCCAAGAGACATTCACGATCTACAACGAGTTCGAGACGGGAACGCTCACCGCCTACGACCGCAAATACGCATCCAAGATGCTCGCTGACGACCAGACCGCCTGCTCATTCACGAGCAGTGCGATCTTCGACCTGACCAACAACATCCAGGTCCAGGACACCGCGGCTGGCAAGTACGTAGATCGGATGCTGAGCACGGTAACGATCTGGGCCACCTCAGACGCCCTGGCTGCCATCGAAGACATCCAGGCGCTCTACCTCAACCCTCAGGCTACGGCCCGTTCACAGGACCTCTCCAAGAAGAGCTCACTCCTCGCCAAAGACCGCCAGCAAGCGATCGAGGACATTCTCAACGCAGATCGCATCCTGCACGCGTCCTTGACTCCGCCGAGTCTTCCCGCTCTCCCTCAGTTCTGAGCCGGGGCGGTTCGGCGAGGGAGTGCTACTCGCCCGCGGACCGGTCGATCGTTCTCCCGCGTCGCTCCTGGCGGATCAGCCGGTAGAGCTCGTCGTCAGGATCCTCGTCCTGCTGGAGCCACTGGACCAGGTTCCAGAAGACGACGGGCATGAACGCGGCGGCAGACAACAGCCACATCACGCCAGTCGAGAGCTGCTGATCAGCCGAGACGCTGATTCCCTGTCCGGCAAGGTGGTCGAATCCGTGGTACCAGGAGTTGCCAGAAAGCCCGACAAGGTAGGCCATCGTCCAGATCACCCACATCGTCACGGCCGCCATCGCAACCCGATGGGGTCGAGGGCGGCGAGGTATCACCGGAGGTGACTCTACGAGTTCAAGCCACATCGCGACACCGACCCCAACAAGGACGACCGCCTCGATCCAGAGGATCCAAGGATGGCGCTGGAGCTGATCGACCACAGTTGGAACTCGCCACACGATGATCACGGCTGAGTACAGTATGGCAACCGCGAACGATGAAATCGACGACGGATCGAACCGCCGGCGGATCGCCATACGGTCGAAGAGACAAGTCGTACCGCCCCCGACAACCGCTCCATCGTCGTTGACCACGGGCGCCTCGCGGCCTGCCAGCCCCAGCCTGCGCCACTGTGCACCGCAGACGATGAGTGCCGGAACGACCACCGCGAGGAAGCTGAACTGAATCGCTTCGACGAACTCATAGCGACGAGCCTCAGTGGAGAGCGGCGGTACCAAGCTAACGATCAGAGTCAGCACACCAAGAAAGAAGAGGAAGACCCTGAATCTCTGTTGAGAGGCTGAGGCTCCCTTCGGAGCCGCCTCGTCCATCACCTCGAAGATCGACGCTGGAAGAAGCCCCACAGCAGTACGGCGAAGAGGATCCCCAGCGGATAGACAAGCGTCAGAACCTGAGCTCCGATGTACGGGTCTGTTGCAGTGGTCACGGCTCTACCGGCCCTTCCCTAGGAAACTGGCTACATTCAACTACTTCATTCTGACTCACCCTGGCAGGCAGCGTGGTTCAGATGAGATAGAACATCATCCAGAACAGCGCGCTCCCAAGGACCACGAAGCCCCAGAAGTAAGTGCAGGCCGAGACGTTTGCGCGGAACAGCTGACCTTGAACCGACATCGATAGGTGCGTCGGTTCATCCTTCTCCCCATCCTTCCGAAGTCGGAGAGATCTGGCCAGGATGGTCTCGAGCCAATAGGCACCGATCAGCAGAGTCACGACGTCGGCGACCGCCCATCCGATGAAGCTTGAGGCGTAGCCGCTCGAGCCGGGGAAGAAGGGGAGCTCGGTCAGCTGCCAGACCTGGAGCGTGATCGCCACGAGGATGCTGAGCAGAGCCGTCCAGCCTGCGACCTCCCAGTCAAGGACGCTACCGGTCCGGAGTCGTGTCTGGCCGTAGATGACAAGGAGCCCAGCAAGCAGCGTGGCCGCGAAGATCCCCCAACCGAAATACGTGGGGGCGGTCACGTTGTGGGGACGCCAGAGCTGACCGTTGTTTGCCGAGCGAAGGTAGAAGTACGCGAAGGCGATCGAGGCCAGGAAGAAGGCGTAGATGCCGATGAAGAGCCTCCCCCCCGTCCAGTACGAACCCACCGCCGCTCGAAGCTCGAATTCTCGCTCCTCGGGCGTCTCTGTGAAGTCGCCGTGCGACTTCACATTGGTGATATCAGACACGTTCTCTCCTCCGCTCACTCGGCTGACGCCGATTCAGCAGAACCGGGCGAAGCGCTCGATCCTGAACCTGAGGGCACCAGCGCTTCGTCCCCGAAGTCGGCAAGGGCTGGGGCATTCTCCTCGCTGTAGTGGTAGGGGTCAGACAGAATGACGGGGATCCGCTCGAAGTTGTAGTACGGAACCGGATTTGCCGTCTGCCACTCCAGGCCGAGAGAGTCCCACGGATTCGCCGGCGCTGGAGTCGGCTTGATGAAGATCGACCAGACGAAGTTCACCGCGAAGATCAGGAACGAGGTACCGAGGAAGAACGCGCTGATCGACGAGATGTCGTTGAGCACCTGCAGGTTGTGCTGGTACTCGAAGACCCGTCGGGGCTGACCGAGGAGCCCGATGATGAACATCGGGAAGAACGTCAGATTGAAGAAGATGAACATCATCCAGAAATGTGCGATTCCCAGCTTCTTGTTCATCGTCTTCCCGGTCATCTTCGGCAGCCAGAAGTACAAGCCCCCGAAGAAGGCGAAGACCAGTCCACCCATGATCGTGTAGTGGAAGTGCGACAGCACGAAGAAGCCGCCGTGAACGGTGACGTTCACCGGGACGTCGGACAGGAACACCCCGGTGATGCCGCCGATGAGGAAGTTGAAGAAGAGCGCCAACGCGAAGAGCATCGGCACCTCGAATCTGATCTTCGCCCGATAGAGGGTTCCCATGCCGACGAGGAAGATGAACCCGGTCGGGATCGAGATCAGCTCAGTGGTGAGCATGAACAATGGGCGCATATCAGGGTTGATCCCACTCTGGAACAGATGGTGCTGCCAGACGAAGAACGAGAGCAGCGCCACGCCGATCATCCCGGCTGCCGCAACCTTGTATGCGAAGAGCGGTTTGCGAGTGAAGACCGGCAAGATCTCACCGACGATGCCGAAGCCCGGCAGCGCCATGATATACACCTCGGGGTGGCCGAAGAACCAGAACAGGTTCTGCCAGAGGTACGAGCTGCCTCCATGTTCGGTCACGTAGAAGGCGGTCTGCACCGTGTGGTCGAGGATCCCGAATAAACCGGCAGCGATGAGGACCGGGGTGGCCAGCGTCAACAGCGAAGCTGTCGCCAGGATCGACCAGACGAAGATCGGCAGTCGACCCCATGTCATCCCTGGAGCGCGGTAGTTGATGATGGTCACCGCCAGGTTGAACCCAGCAGCACCCATTCCGATCCCGATGAGAGCGAATCCAACGAGATAGGACATCATCCCAGGACCTGCTTGGTTCTGGAGCGGCGCGTAGCCGGTCCATCCTGTCGGAAACCCACCGTAGGGAAGGGCTGTCAGGATGACCATATA
>JADGOD010000219.1 GCA_017883125.1 Acidimicrobiales bacterium | reverse complement strand
GTGGGCGCCAGGGCCGGCCACCGGTCGTTACGCTACCCCTCGCCGGCCGCGGCGACGGTGGCCCCCAGCGCCTCGTCCAACGGCGTGGGTGCCAGATCGAACGTCGACTCGGTCTCCGAGGAGTCCATGATGAACGGACGGTCGAACTGGTACGAGACGTTTCGGAGCTCTCGCATCATCGGCGAGAAGAGACCGAGGGCCCGCAGGGCGACGCCAGGGATGCGAGAGACCTTCGGCGGATCCACCCCGGCGAACTCGCAGGTGCGGACCAGCATCGCTCGCTGGGTCATCGCTGCGTTCGACGGCACGTGCCACGCCCGCCCCCACGCGCGCTCGGAGGTGCCGAGCACCGCCAGCGTCCGGCCGACGTCGGGGACGTAGGTCCAGCTGTGGGGCTCGTCGGGGCTGCCCAAGACCTGGGCCGACCTCCCCGAGAGGATCCGGGGCAGCGCTCGCCCGAGGTGAGAGGTCTCCCCGGTCCGGGGACCGAAGAAGTCTGATGCCCGGGCCTCGGTCACCCTCACGAGCCCCGCATCGTGCGCGGCCTTGGCCCGCTCCCACATCTGGACCCTGATCTGGCCGTTCCTGAACGTCGCCACCAGCGGATCGGCCGGCGTCATCGGGTGGTCGACCGGGCCGTAGCCGTAGAGGTTCGACATCGCCACAAGCACCGCGCCGGAGGACTCGGCGGCCGACAGCAGCGACGCCGCCAGCGGAGGCCACTCCTGCGCCCAGCGGTGGTACGGCGGGTTGGCGCAGTTGTAGAGGGCGTCGGCCCCGAGTGCGATCCGACCAAGGTGCTCCGAGTCGGTGGCGTCGGCAGCGACCGCGGTGACCCGGGCATCGTCGACCTCGCTGCCGCTCCTCGAGACCACGAGCACCTCATGGCCGGAGTCAGCCAGCGCTGCTGCGGTCGCGGCTCCCACGGCGCCTGCACCGACGATCACATGTCTCCCCATCGCTCTCTCCTTGTAACTATTGCTCTTGTTTGCGAGCACTGATCACAGCTTACAAGTTGCGAGCAGTGCTCGCAAGTGCGATCGCCGCGTCAATCGCTCTAGTCTGGGGAGATGCCCAAGACCGCTGCCGACGTGAGAGCCCAGGCCAAGGCCGCCATGAAGCAGGCGATCCTGGACGCCGCGCTTCGCCAGCTGGCCGAGACGGGAGCAGACGGGCTCTCGGTCCGAGGCGTGGCCCGGGAGCTCGGGATGGCCTCCTCCGCGATCTACCGGCACATCCCGAGCAGGGACGCCCTCCTCACCGACCTGATCATCGAGGGGTACGAGTCGCTCGGCCAGGAGGCCGAAGCGGCGGAGCGGGCGATCCCCCGGTCGGAGTTGCCAGAGCGGTTCTCCGCCGTGTGCCACGCCGCGCGTCGGTGGGCCACTGCGAACCCCCACCACTACGCGCTCCTCTACGGATCACCGGTCCCCGGATACGCCGCTCCGACCGACACGATCGAGCCCGCCACCAGAGTCGCTCGGCTCCTGGCCGTGATCATGGTCGACGCAGCCAACGAGGGGGCAATCCGTGTCACCGCGCCCGTCGAGGTCCCCCCGGGGGCGCTCGAGCCGGAGATCCTGACGGACTTCCTCCCTGGCGTCGCCTACCCGGTCGCCGTCGCGGGCATCCACGCGTGGTCGTCGCTGTTCGGGATGGTCAGCTTCGAGCTCTTCGGCCACATGGTCGGCTCGGTCGCCGATGCCGATGCGTTCTTCGACGCCGGCGTCGCTCTGCTCAGCGCTCAGGTCGGCCTCTAGTCCGACGCCGCCGTCAGGCCGTCGGGACCCACCTCACAAGGCGCTTCTCGAGGAAGGTGCGGACCAGTTCGGAGTGGTCGTCGGTCATCACGCACGTCACCTGCGCGTGGTTCTCCAGGACGGTCGCCGGCTCGGGGTCCTCGGGGCCGCCCCGGCGCGCTGGCCCCGCCCGTCGGTAGCCTCGGCGCATGGCGTCGACCCTCCCTGAGCACGTCGACGTCCTGATCATCGGGGCAGGGCTCTCCGGGATCGGCGCGGCATGCCACCTCTCGATCTCACGTCCCGAGACGAGCTTCGCCATCCTCGAAGCGCGGGGCGCGACCGGCGGTACGTGGGACCTCTTCAGGTACCCGGCAGTCCGAAGCGACTCGGACATGTTCACGTTGGGATACTCATTCGAGCCGTGGAGGGACCCCAAGGCGATCGCCGACGGCCCGTCGATCCTCCGCTACATCCGCGAAACCGCCACCCGACACCACGTCGACGAGAAGATCTACCTCAACCGCAGGGCAGCCCGTGCGGGGTGGCGCGGGGTCGAGGCGCGCTGGACGGTCGAGATCGAGAGGACGGACGTCGAGGCGACCGAGCAGATAACCGCCAGCTTCCTCTGGAGCGCGACGGGCTACTACCGCTACGACCACGGCTACCAGCCGGACCTCCCCGGACAGGAGTCGTTCACCGGCCCGATCGTCCACCCCCAGGCATGGCCCGAGGACCTCGACGTCGCGGACAAGAGGATCGTGGTGATCGGGAGCGGCGCCACTGCGGTCACCCTGGTCCCCGCCCTGGCGCGCTCGGCGGCCTCGGTCGCGATGCTGCAGCGCTCGCCGACCTACGTCGTCGCCCGACCCGACACCGACACCGTGGCGGACCGGCTCCGGCGGTGGCTCCCGGCCCGGGCCGCCTACGCGCTGATCCGCGCCAAGAACGTGACCTCGAGCATGCTCAGCTTCCAGCTGAGCCGTCGGGCTCCGGGTCTCGTGAAGAAGGCGATGCTCTCCGACGCCACCCGGCGGCTTCCCCCTGACTTCGACGTGGCCACCCACTTCTCCCCCTCCTACGACCCGTGGGACCAGCGGATCTGCCTCGTCCCCAACGGCGACCTCTTCACGGCGATCTCGTCGGGCACCGCCTCGGTCGTCACCGATCAGATCGATCACCTCGACGCCACCGGGATCCAGCTCGTCTCGGGGCGCCACCTCGACGCCGACATCATCGTGACGGCCACCGGGCTCACGATGCTGGCTCTCGGCGGACTCGAGCTCGAGGTCGACTCGGCTCCGGTCGACTACGCCGAGGCGATCGCGTACAAGGGCGCCATGCTCTGCGGGGTGCCGAACCTCATCATGAGCTTCGGATACACCAACGCGTCGTGGACGCTCAAGGCCGACCTGATCGCCGAGTAC
>JADGOD010000218.1 GCA_017883125.1 Acidimicrobiales bacterium | reverse complement strand
TCGTGCCGATCGCCCGTGACGTGGTGTTCGTGCAGGTGTTGGTGGAGGCGAGCCGTTCGGCCGCCGTGACGGTCAGGGGACGGCTGAGATAGGAGCCGTTGTAGGAGAGGGAGAACGACGAACCTCTTGGGACCGTGACCACGATCGGTGAGGTGCCGACACCAGATGGAGTCGTCGTGATCGAGCCGGCTGGCGCGTCGTAGATGGAGATCGTCACGGGCCGAGCGACGCTGGACATCACGGCGGTGCCTGCTGCGCCGTAGACGGTGAACGGGATCGTGAGGCTCTCCGACGCAGAGGCGGCCGAAGGGCTCGTTGGGTTCGTCAGTGTCGTGGGCGCTGAGAAGACGATTGACTGGGCGACCGAGGGTCCCGTGCTCGCGCTCGCCGCTGAGGTCGCCTTGGCCAGAGCACTCTGGCACGTGCTCGAGAGCGCGAGGTGGCCGAGGGTTCCTGCGGGGGAGAGATCCGCCGAGGCGACCGAAGGCGCGACCAGCGCCACCATGGCGACCCCCGCGGAGACCAGTGCGCCGACCAAGCCTGCGCGATGCCTCATTGAAGACCCCCTCATCCGTCCAGCCAGCCGGTTGTGATGCAGGTCGGACGTTTTCTTCCAACCAGCATCCTGCGTCCGAGATGATACGCGATGGAGATCCTCTCGGGGTAGCTTCTCCTCGTCAGCGATCTCCATCGCTTGAAATCGGGGGGTTCAGTTCGATGAGGTTCCACGTAGGTATTCCGGGGTGCATGAACGTCCCTGCGATCACGCAGCCCTGGGAGCCGGCGATGACGGGCGCCGACGTCATCGCCGTGGCCAAGGAGGTCGACCGGCTCCGCTTCGACGGTGTCGTCGTCCCCGAGCACTTCCTGACGGCCACGCCCCATGTCGAGCTCACCGGCAACCACTACTTCGATGCGTCGACGGCGCAGGGGGTGATCGCCGGTGCGACCGAGCACATCACGGTCTCTTCGATGCTCACGATCCTCCCCCTCCACCACCCGGTGGAGATGGCCAAGGCGATCGCCACGCTCGACTGGCTGAGCGGAGGACGAGCGGCGGTCACCTTCGGCGTGGGGTGGCAGGAGGAGGAGTTCAAGGCCTTCGGCGTCGACTTCCACCGCCGGGGCCGGATGGCTGACGAGTACCTCGCTGCGATGTTCGAGCTCTGGCACAGCGACGAGCCCACCTTCGACGGCGAGTTCGTCTCCTTCGAGGGCGTCGCCTTCGGTCCGAAGCCGATCCAGAGGCCCCATCCACCGATCACGCTCGGGGGGGATGCTCCGGCCGTGCTCAGGCGAGCCGCTCGCTTCGCCGACGGCTGGGCGCCCTGGCTGACCCCGCTGGAAGACATCCCTGATCGGCTCGACGAGATCAAGTCCTCCCCTGAGTTCGACGGCCGGCCCTTCTCGCTCTTCTACTCGATGGCCGTACAGAACGTCGGCGAGGAGCACGTGATCAAGGCCGAGCACGTCTCCTCACGGGATCCCCAGAAGGAGATCGACGAGTGTGGCCAGCTCGTGGAGATCGGCGTCACCGACACCTGGATCTCGCCGCCGCCCCTCCGCGACCTGGCGGAGTACATCGACCACCTGAACTGGGTCGCCGACGAGATCGTGCCTCACTTCCGCTGACGATCCATCTCCGCAGGGCGGGCGCTTGCTTGTCGCGCGAGCGTCGCTCGCCGCCTCGCTGGCGGTGGTTGCAAAGCAGGTCGTTGACGGCGAGGCGTCTCGCTCGTCGGATGGGTGTTGGGATACCTCCAGCGACACGGGGACCTCTCGATGTCCCACGCCGAGGCCATGTTGACCCCCCGGGGAACCTCAGCGGTTGACCCACCGCGATGCTACGTTGGCGCCACGCGGCGTGCCGTGGAGGAACGAATCCAGAGCTGCAGGGGGCATGGGCATCTGGAGCAGCCGAGGGGGGATCATGGCCGACGAGAAGACGGCATCGGGCAGCGTCAGTGCACGAGATCTCTCCGGGGGCCTCTCGACGTCGCGTGAGGAGATCCGTCGCGAAGAGCCCGACGTCCCCTTCTGGTCGGAGAACCTGCTCTTCGCCCTCTACGATCCGGCAGCCGATGTGGGTCTGTGGCTCCACCTCGGCACGGTGCCCAACGACTGGTCGATGTGGCACGAGATGAACTTCGCCATGCTCCCCGGCGACGAGGGCGTGCTCTCGATGTGGTCGTATCACCGGACTGCGCCCGATCGCCGACCTGCCGGAGCAGGTCTCGAGTTCCGCTGCATCGAGCCGTTCAGCTCCTGGCACGTGACCTTCGACGGCTACGGGACCCACACCTCGAACGAGGCGATGCAGCGCGGGCTGGCCACGGTGGGCACCCCACAGAGGTTCTTTGTCGATCTCGCCGTCGAAGCGGCCAGTCCCGCTTGGGATGCCCACGTCGGCGCCGAGGAGGACACGGGCAAGGGCTCGATGCAGGATCAGGGCTGGGCCAAGGAGCACTATGAGCAGCTCTACCGGGCGAAGGGTCATGTCAACTTCGGCGGCGAGGACATCGCCTTCGACGGCTACGGATGGCGCGATCACTCCCAGGGCCCGCGCGGCGGCGAGGGAGGAGCTCCATGGGGAGGTCACGTCATCACCGGCACGCTCTACGACTCGGGGAAGGGATGGGGTC
>JADGOD010000217.1 GCA_017883125.1 Acidimicrobiales bacterium | reverse complement strand
CGTCCTCGCCGAAGAAGGTCGTGACGTGGCGCTCGAGCTCCGCCGCCTCGTCCACGGCGACCTGGCCGGGATGTTCGATGCCCCGACCTCATCGAACCTGGCCCTTGACGCTCCGGTGGTGGTCCTCGATCTCTCCGCCCTCTACGGCTCCCCGGCGCTCGGGGTCCTGATGGTCTGTGCCGCGTCCTGGCTCCAGAGCATCGTGCGCCGGCACACCGAGAAGGGTCGTCGGGTCATCTTCGTGATCGATGAGGCCTGGGCGATCCTCCGCGACGTCGCCGTCGCCCGCTGGCTCCAGACGTCGTGGAAGCTCTCGAGAGCGTGGGGCGTCTCGAACGTCGCCGTGCTGCACCGGATCTCCGACCTGCGGGCGGTCGGCGCCGAGGGCTCCGAGGAGCGCAGCTTGGCGGAGGGGATCCTCCTCGACTCTGAGACCCGGATCATCTACGCCCAACCTCCCGGAGAGATCGAGGCGGCTACCGAGCTCCTGGGGCTCACGTCCGTCGAGCGCGAGGTGCTCGGCCGGCTCGGCCGAGGGGTCGGGCTGTGGAAGGTCGGCCGGCACACCTCGCTCGTCCGACACGTCCTGGGACCCCACGAGGTGGGCCTCGTGGACTCTGATGCGTCGATGCGTGAGCGGTGAGCGCCGCCCTCCTCATCCTCGGAGCCGTGGTGCTGGCGGGCGTCGCGCTTGTCTCGCGCGCCGCCCCTCGGCGCCGAGACCCTGGCTTCGCCTCGCGAGGGCACGTCAGGGAGCTCTGGGTGGGCCACGTCGACCCGGCTCGGATCCCTCTTGGCCGCTACGCAACGCCTCGGTGGCGCCCGACGGGGAGGCTCCTGGCGGCTCCCGCCGGCGGTTCGGTCCTCGTGCTCGGCCCGACCCAGTCGGGGAAGACCTCGTCGCTGGTGATCCCCGCGCTCCTGGCCTGGGAGGGCCCGGTGCTCGCGGCGAGCGTGAAGAGCGACCTCGTCGTGGCGTCGGCTGCGTGGCGGCGGACGCAGGGACCCATCGGGGTCCTCGAGCCGAGCGACCCCGATCGCTCGATGGGTGCGTGCTTCGATCCCGTGACCCTGGCCGTCGACTGGGAGTCGGCCCGACGGGTCGCATCGCAGCTGTGCGAGGTGGCCAGCGAGGAGTCACCGAACTCTGACGCGGGGTTCTGGTCCCAACTGGCGGGGAAGCTCCTCGGGCCCCTGCTGCTCGCAGCGAACGGGATCGGAGGAGACCTCGATCTGGTAGCGGCCTGGATCGACCGCCGTGAGTGCCATGAGGTGGAGGAGGCGCTCGCGGCGCGGGGAGCCGCCGACGCGCTGGATGCGTGGGGTGCCTCGATGGACCGCGACGAGCGCCAGCGGGGATCGGTCTACGCGACGGTGGAGGCAACGATCGCTCCGCTGCGGACCGCCGCGGGATCCCGGGCCCAACCGATAGATCCGATGGCGCTGCTCTCGGACTCGGGGACCCTCTACCTCTGCGCACCCGCCCATGACCAGCGTCGCTTCCGCTCCCTCTTCACGTCGGTGACGAGCGAGGTCCTCAATGCGGCGTTCTCCATGGCCCGGGTCCAGGGTGGGAGCCTTCGCCAGCCACTGCTCGTGGTGCTCGATGAGGCCGCGGCGATCGCGCCGCTGCGCGAGCTCGACGTGCTGGCGGCGACGTGCGCCAGCCACGGGATCACGCTGGTCACCTGCTTCCAGGATCTCGCGCAGATCCGTGCCCGATGGGGTGAGCGCGCCGCCACCGTCGTGAACAACCACCGAACCCGGATCTTGCTCTCTGGTCTGAGCGACCCGGCTGCTGGAGAGCTCCTCGGGAACTTCGCCGGGATGACGGCAGGGAGGCAGGCGCCATCGACGGCCAGAGCCGGGGGAGTGCCGACGGCACCTCGGCGGGCGTTGGTTGAACCCCATGAGCTCCGTGCGCTGCCCGCCCACACGGCCTTGGTGGTCAGCGGGCGCCTGCCGCTGACGCGGGTGAGGCTCCAGCCCTATTGGCAGCAGCGCCCGCTCAACAGCCGAAGCCCCCGGTGAGGCTGTGGTCGGGAACCGCGCGCTCCGCTACCGTCGGGAGCGTGAGCCTCGAGGATCGCCCGACGCTGTGTGTCGACATCGGCGCCACCACCCTGAAGGCCGTGAGCGTCGCAGGGGACGGCCAACCGTGCTCGGCGATCCGGACACGGCGGACCAATCCGCCGATCGATCCGGAAACCCTCGTCGCCCACGTCCAAGCGCTCGCCCACAAGGTCGGGCCGTTTCGTCGGGTGGGGCTCGGCTTCCCCGGCGTGGTCCGCCACGGCCGGGTGATCAGCCCGGGGAACCTGGCGTGCAGCGACGACCGCCACGTCGCCCCTGATGACGAGATGGTCGCCGCGTGGCAGGGAGTTGAGCTCCAGGCGGCGTTGGAGCACTCCCTCGAGGTCCCGTGTCGACTGGCCAACGATGCCGATGTGGCAGCTCTCTACTGCTCGTCGGGCGACGGGGTGGAGCTCACGATCACCCTCGGGTCGGGGGTCGGCTCCGGCCTGACGGTCGACGGCGCCCTGCAGTCGCACCTCGAGCTCTCCGAGATCCACTTCGATGGCGAGTCGTCACTCGACGCGTTCATCGGCGAGTCGACCCGCAATCTCATCGGTGATGACGTCTGGGGAAAGCGGGTCATCGACGTCCTCGGGCACCTCAAGTCGATCATCAACTTCGACCGCCTCTTCCTGACCGGCGGGAACGCTCGCCGGCTCCGGCGCGACGCACTCGGTCCTCTGCAGGACGCAACGTGGGTCGTCAAGGAGCCTGCGGGGCTCCTCGGCGGGTTCCTGCTCTTCTCCGCAGCCCGAGGGAGATAGCTCGGCGCAACACCGCGCACAGCCCGGTTGTGGGTTGAATCAAGCGGTCGGGTAGACTGTCCAGGCTTCCCCGCGAGGGGTGCATGCGCTCGTAGCTCAACGGACTAGAGCATCTGACTACGGATCAGAAGGTTGTGGGTTCGAATCCCGCCGAGCGCACCAAAGAAGTCCAGGTCAGAGTGGGTATCGCTCCCGGGCCTAGCCGCCAGAATGGCGAATGATAGCAACGGCCTCTTGCGCCACGGAGTTTCTGGATATTCTCGGCGACCAGATGTTCTGCCCGATTCACATTTCAGATCACGATCCGCTCGAATGACGACATTCATCCCAGGTCCGATATACGAGCCAAGAACGGATCTGGCCAGACTTCGGATAGCCGGGATTGAAATCGCGTCCTATGACAAGTGGACCAACAACCTCGTCGCCAGGTCATCGGAAAATCGCCATAGCACTGTAACGAGCCTTTTTGAGTGATACTGGTTCAGTAGAGGATTCACGGTTACGTTCTGTTGAGGGTCGTTGGCGGGGGGTCGTCAGTGCTTAATGCATCTTCATGGTCATGGTGTTCCTCCCAAGAAGACGCCGTACGCCCGCGGTGGGGTGGCTCCAACCGCCGCGTACGCGCTGCGAGGGGAGCGGCGCCAGCCGGGGAGGTGGTGGACCGTTGAGGCATCGACGGTGGGTCTGGTTGGCTGCAGCGGCGCTCACGGTCACCGTCGGAACCACAGGATCAGTGATCGGATCCCTGGTCTTGGCCCACAACGATGTCGAGCGATCGCATCAATCCCTGGTCACCACAGCGAAGTCGATCTCCTCGAGGCTGAACCTGGTGATCCATGAAGAGAACGATCTCGTGGCCAGCTCGAAGGCGTTCATCACCACCAACCCGAATGCCTCGAACACAGACTTCATGCGCTGGGTCGACTCGATGCAGCTCATCAAGCGCTACCCGGAGGTTCGTCTCCTGGGCTATGTCGCTGCGGTTCGTCCTGCACAACTG
>JADGOD010000216.1 GCA_017883125.1 Acidimicrobiales bacterium | reverse complement strand
CGGAGCGTTGATCGTCATGACCCACGATGGAGCGAGCTCGTGGTCGGCATCCGTGCTCCCTCCCGCTGTCGTCGCCGTCCTCAGCGGCTCGTGTCGAGCAGGTGGCACCTGCATGGCGATCGCCGGGACGAGCTCCTCGGGAGCCACCGCTCCTCTGGTGAGCATCGATGGAGGGGCGACATTCACGGTGTCGTCAGCGATCCAGGCCGTCTCCGAACCCCTGGCCGTCTCCTGCACCAGCGATGCGTGCGTCACCGTCGGCAAGGACACTCGAGGCGCCGGGGCCGCCTCGGTGGTCGTCGGGGTACGGGCCCCGATCTCCATAGCGCTGCGCTACGTCCCGAACCCGATGCTCGCGGTGAGCTGCCCGGAGACGACTCGATGCATCGGCGCCACGACGGCGAGCCTGATCGTGATGACCCCGCTAGTTCCGAAACGCGGCCATCAGCAGACTCGGTAGCTTCGCTGCCGAGGGTGCTGCCTCGAAGGCCACCAGCTTCGCCATCGTCTTCCTGGTGTTCCGAGCTGTAGCGAACCACGCGGGCTTCGGCGAGGAGCGGAACGGCCCCCTGACCACCGACTTCTGCGTGTGGGTGAGCATGTAGGCGTTGCCGACCACCCCGGAGCCCGACTGGATGTCGGTGATCGGGTGCCCTGGATACGCCCCCCACGTCGTCGTGGAGAAGGCGAAGACCATGGCGTGCCAGAGGTTCAGTCCGATCCCACCGAAGCGGAGATCGGCGATGGCCGCCTCGATCCGAGGCCCCACCTCGGCGTCGGCCAGCGATGTGGGGTGCGCGATGACGGTGGCCGACAGCGTCCCCCAGACCACATCGTTGGCAAATGCCACCGCGGCGTCGACGAACGCCGCAGGTGAGTCGGCGGCCAGCGCCGTCTCGGCCATCAAGCTGCAGAACGCCTCGACGTTGAAGCAGACGTCATCGGTGGTCGAAGAGTCGACGTCGGTGATGAACGTCCAGGGCAGGGAGCCCTCTGACACGACGCCAAGCTCCAGTGCCGAGGGGTGAGCAGCGATGAACGACGCCTGGCGCTGCGCGGCGCCGGGGTAGTACGCGTTCCGGGTCGGGATCGTCCCCAGCACGTCAGAGACTGCAGCGATGAAGGCCGATCGCTGGGGCCATGCATCCCAGGTGATGATCACTCGGGGCGTCAGGCAGTTGAACCCGGCGTTGTTGGCGAGCATGGTGGCCACGTGCTCGGCCTGGTAGGCGAGATCCTTGTCGCTCCACTCGCCGGGCACGATGATCACAGGAGAGACGCTCCCGAGCTCGCAGCTCACCGGCTTGGTCAGCAGCGGCTCGTTGGCCGCCTTGCGGCGCAGGCCTTCTTCGCCCGCTCCGAACACGATGACGTCGTGGGTCTTGTCCGAACCGGTCACGTGGACCTCATCGACGCTCGGGTGATCGCAGAGGTGCTTGCCGGCCTCGGCCCCACCTTCAACGATGGCTAGGACGCCGGCCTCGATGAGCGCTCCGAGGGCCCGCTCCCAGTGGGGCACGAGGTAGTCGTTGACCGGATTGGCCTTGAGGACGACGACCTTCCCTTCGACGAAGAGCTTCGAGAGCACGTCGCGCGGACCGAGCGAGGCGACGTTCCCGGCCCCGAGGATGAGCGAGAGCCCCTTGTGCGCCTGCGGGTCCCTGTACGCCGGGGCCTGATCAGCCTCAAGCTCCGCCCTCGTGATGCCGGGCTCGATCCAGACCTCGCCCGTGGTCTTCGCGTAGAGGATCTTGTCGTAGGTGTCTGCCGGGAAGACCTGGACCACCAGTCGGCCGTCTGCGGATTCGAGCACTGGTCCGGGGAACTGCGGCCGGCCGGCCGTCTCGATCTGACCGATGGTGTTCTTGAGAGCCTTGGCCATCCGGACGAAGGTGCCGATGCCGCTGAAGAGCTCCTCGCCCCCGTCGGCTCCCGCTGGATCGAGGCCCTTTGCCGCGCACGCCGCGTCGAGCCACGCCGGCGCCGCGTCCATCGTGTCAGCGATCACCTGGGCGAGCAGTGCCACACGTGCGGCCGGCGTCGTCGTCGCCCAGCGATCGGCCTGGGCTGCCACGCGTGCGACGACTGCGTCCAGCTCCTCGGCGTCGAACCCCTTGCGATCGGCCCCCTGGCTGGTGGGAGCCGCCGCGCCTCGGATTGTGCTGGTCATGGACTCCCCCTCGGTGTTCCTCGTCCCTGAGATCTCACCACGCCACTCCTCCCGTGACAACCCGATGTGCTGCGAGACTGGATCCATGACCGTTCCGAAGCCCTCGCCCCCTCGGGGGTGGTACGCCGATCCAGCCGGAGCTCACGCCTGGCGCTGGTGGGACGGAGAGCGCTGGACCGACGACCTCCACGCCTTCAGCACCGACCGCTCCGCCCCCCTCACCGAGTCGCTTGCGGCCGAGCGGCGTGCGGCTAGACGCCTCGTCCCGACCGGCCTCGTCCTAGTCGCCGTCGCGGTGGTGCTCGGCTCGGTGCTGCGCGCGTTCGACGTCACGTGGCTCTCGGCGACGTGGCACTGGTTCGGCCACGCCGTCACCGTCCTCAAGCAAGGTGGCTCGGCGAGCTCGCTCCCACCCGCCCCCGTCCGCAACCAGGCGATCTCGGTGCTCGCCACCTTCGTCGTCCTCCCCCTCGAGGTGGTCGCCGTGGTGATGGTGCTGAGCTTCCAGTACCGGGCTGCGTTGGCCGCCAAGGCGCTTGGTCTTCCTCAGCGGCTCAACCCGGTCTTCGGGGTCATCAGCTGGTTCATCCCCTTGGCCAGCTTCATCCTTCCCTGGGTGGCCTGGAGCGATCTTCTCCCGAGGAGCCATCCTGTTCGGAGACAGGTCCTCGTCGCATGGGTGGTGGTCGTCGGCATCCGGGTCCTCTCGCTCGCCGCCTTCGGTGCGGCGACGGTCTCGAGCACCTTGGTCGGAGTGTGCTCGGCCGCCCAGATCGTCGGGGTCGGGATCATCCTCCGGCTTCTGCCCGCGATCGTCACGGCCGTGGTCGACGTCCACCGGATCGGGGCCGGGGAGCCGATCTCCCCGGAGCACAGGGCCACTCCGGGGACGTAGACTGCGACTCGTTGAGCAACGGCTCAACAACACTTTCTAGATACGAAGGAGACGCCACCATGGCGAATGAAGAGTGGGGTCCACTGGCTGGTCTGATTGGGACCTGGGAAAGCGACAAGGGAGTCGACGTCTCGTTCCACAACGAAGAGGGAAAGATCGGCGAGACGCCCTACTTCGAGCGGACGACGTTCAAGCCCTTCGGCCCCGTGGCCAACGGCCTCCAGGAGCTCTACGGCCTGGACTACCGCACCGCGGCATGGCGCAAGGGCGAGGAGCACCTCAGCCCCTTCCACACCGAGGTCGGCTACTGGCTCTGGGACGCTGCAAACTCCCAGGTCATGCGCTGCTTCATGGTGCCCCGTGGCTCCGTGGTCATCGCTGGAGGCACGTCGACGCCCGCCGCCACCGAGTTCGTGATGTCCGCCAAGCTCGGCGTCCAGAGCTACGGCATCCTCTCGAACCAGTATCTCGACGAGAACGCCAAGACGACCCAGTTCGACGTCACCATCAAGATCGACGCAGAGACGTTCTCGTACGACGAGACCACCGTCTACGAGCACTACCGGAGCAAGGATCCGATCATGCACACGGACCGCAACACGCTCACGCTCGTCTCACGCGACGCTGAGTAGAGATACGAGAGCCCTGGTGCTCCCATGATCACGTGGTCCGAGGAGAACCTGGCCATCATCGAGGCGGTCCGCCGCTTCGTGGACACCGAGATCCGACCGGTGCTCGACGACATCGAGCACGAAGGCGTGCCTCCCTATGAGGTCATGCGCCTGATGTACCGGACCTTCGGCATGGATGAGATGGCGCGCGAGTCCTTCAAGCGCCAGCTCGATCGCAAGATGGGCATCGGGGACCAGGAGAAGGATGCCAGGGCGAGCAGCGACGTGGCGACGTCGCTCATCCCCACGATCGAGCTCTGCCGAGTCAGTCCCGGAATCGTCACCTCTCTCGGGGTGTCGGCCGGGCTGGCCGGCGGAACGATCATGAAGCTCGGAACTCCTGAGCAGATGCAGCGCTGGGGTCTCGACCTCATGACGTTGGACAAGATCGGTGCGTGGGCCATCACCGAGCCCGATTCGGGCTCTGACGCTCTCGGCGGCATGCGGACCTCCGCGGTGCGCGACGGAGACGAGTACGTGATCAACGGGTCGAAGACCTGGATCACCAACGGGCCCTTTGCCGACACGATCGTCCTCTACGCCAAGCTCGACGATGGCAGCGGCACCGACATGCGTGACCGCAAGGTCTTGACCTTCGTCCTCGACAAGGGGATGGAGGGCCTCACCCAGGCGGCGCCGATGCGCAAGATGGGTCAGAAGTCCTCCCCGACCGGTGAGGTCTTCCTCTCCGACGTCCGGGCGGGTGCCGACCGCCTCCTCGGTGGGACCGAGACCCCCAAGGGCGGTGGACGTCAGAGCGCCAAGGACAACTTCGCGACCGAGCGGGCGGGCGTGGCAGCGATGTCGCTCGGCATCATCGAGGAGTGCCTCCGACTCTCGATCGACTACGCCAAGGAGCGGCACCTCTGGGGCAAGCCGATCAGCGACTTCCAGCTGATCAAGCTGAAGCTGGCCAACATGGAGGTCGCCCGCCAGAACGTCCAGAACATGGTCTTCCGCCACATCGAAGCGGCTGCGACGGGCACGCCATCGACGATGGCCGAAGCCTCGGCGATGAAGCTCTACTCGGCTCGCGCCGCTGTCGAGGTGGCCAACGAGGCCATCCAGCTCTTCGGGGGGAACGGCTACATCTCGGAGTACCGGGTCGAGCAGCTGGCCCGGGACGCCCGCGTCCTGCAGATCTACGCCGGGACCGACGAGATGCAGATCCTGGCGATCGCCAAGGACCTCCTCAACCGCTAGATGTAGTGCGGAGGCCTTGCCCCCGAAGTCTCCGGGCCGTCTCGAGCTACCGGGCGCTGATGTACTCCACCAACTCGACCCGGTCGCGCTCGAGTTCGTCGATCCGAGCCTTAACGACGTCTCCAATCGAGACGATCCCGACCCTCCGCCCGTCGACGACGACCGGCAGATGGCGCACTCGAAGGTCCGTCATCAGCGACATCAAGGTGTCGATCCCGTCGTCGGGCGAGCACGTCCGGACCAGGGACGTCATCACTGACGCCACGTTCTGGTCGACGACCGAGGGGCCGACGACATGCAGCGCCCGCACGATGTCACGCTCTGAGACGATCCCCTGGGGGGTGATCCCGTCCTCGCTCACCACGAGGGCACCGACGCCTCGGAACGCCAGCTGGCCGAGGGCGTCGCTGACCGACGCCTCGCGGCTGATCACGGCAACATCATCGCCCTTGACCTTCAAGACCTGCGAGATCCGCATGGCTGCCTCTTCCCTTGGAGTTGATCTTCCAATTATGACTCTAGAGACCCGCCGACCGTTTGCCTAGGGCGCGACCCAAGTGATTCTTCTCACTTGCCGGGCATCGAGCGCTCGATCTCGATACCGTGGCCAAGGGAGGTGGCCGGGCGGTCGCCAGAAGGGCAGGAGATGACCGAGACCCTCGCGCTGGCGTCGCTTCGGCGTCGAGTCCGCGCCATGCACTCGCTCTTCGAGGAGGCCGTGGCCACCATGACGGTCGATCAGGTGAACTACGTCGAGCGAGACCCCGTGCTCCCGATCGCCTTCTCCCTGTTCCACCAGGCTCACCTGGAGGACACCGCGGTGGTCCTGCTCGGAGGTCCCGGCCCGATCTGGAACGAGACCTGGGCGGTGAGGATGGAGCTCGGCGTCCTCGATCACGGCAAGCACCGGACCGTCGCCGAGATGATGGGCCAGCGGATCGGGGGCTACGAGGCGTTCCGGGCGTACCAGGCAGCGGTGTTCTCGACGACGGAATCGTGGCTCGATGACATCGACGGCTCCGATCTCGAGCGCGTGGTCGTCACCCGGCCGCTCCCACCCGAGATCGCATCGACCTTCTCGGCCCGGGTTGCGACCGAGAGGGGGCTCACCCTGCTCGACGGGATCGAGTGCTGGATCTACCAGCACGGCCTGCGCCACATGGGTGAGATAGAGCACGCTCGCGCGCTGGTCGGCCTCGGTGGGTTGACCTCGTGACGCAGAGGCACCGCAGCGCTCCTGCGCGGGAGCCAAAGATCCCGAGTGCTGGCAGAAGGACCATGACCGGCGGGAATGATTCGACCTGGCGCTGGGTTGAACCACCTAGAGAACGCAACCAGAAGGATTGGCCATGACTGCCATCTCGCTGACCAACGAAGACTTCGAATCGACCGTGCTCGGCGACGGGATCATCCTCGTTGACTTCTGGGCGGACTGGTGCGGTCCGTGCAGGGCCTTCGCCCCGGTCTTCGACGCTGCGGCGGCGCAGCACGCTGACATCACCTTCTCGAAGGTCGACACCGAGGCCGAGCAAGAGCTCGCCGGGGCCCTCGGCATCCAGTCGATCCCGACGCTCATGGCGTTTCGCGATGGCGTCCTGCTCTACCGAGAAGCCGGCGCCCTTCCGGCCTCTGCACTCGAGGACCTCATCGGGCAGATACGCGGGCTCGACATGGACCAGGTCAAGACCGAGATCGTCGAGCGCCAAGCCGAGATCTGAGGTTCTCCCGGCCGTCCCCGGCCGGTACGCTCATGACCTGAGCAAGAGGTACTTCGCGCACAAGCCCGATCTCGAATGTCGGGGGCGCCATGGGTCAGGGAAGGAACGAGCACCGAGACTATGAGTGCGCTCCTGATCTCCATCATCCCGTTCGCCATCGGCGCTGCCATCAGCCCGACGTTGCTGATGATCGAGGTCTTCGCTCTCTCGTCGAGATCCGAGCCGGTCCGCAAGGGCTGGATGGTTGCCCTGGGGAGCACCACGGCCCTTCTCGCGTACGCAGCGGTGGGCGTTCTCGCCGGCTCGGCGATCCCTCATCACCATCCCCACCATGGCATCGACGCTGGCATCGATCTCGCTGCAGGAATCCTCCTGGCCGCTCTCGTGGTGCGGCAGATCCGACACCGGAACGAGAAGCGCGAGAAGCCCGGCCTCCTCGAGAAGCTCAGTGGCGCGCCCGCCAAGACGTTCTTTACCGCAGGACTCATCATGATGGCAACCAACTTCTCAACCATCATCTTGTTCATGCCGGCGATCCGGATCATCACCAAGGCACATCATTCATTCAGCTCAGATGCTCTCGCGATGGCGGTCTTCATGGTGATCGCACTCCTTCCGGTGCTCCTTCCCGTGAGCATCGTGACAGTGCTCGGTGATCGCGCTTCAGATAATCTCGCGCGGCTCAATGCGTTCGTCACCCGACGGAGCCTCGCCATCACGGCCACCATCGAGGTCGTCTTCGCTCTCTACTTCCTCACCAAGGGGATCTCCGAGGTGCTTGCCGCCTGATGCCTCCCTCCTCGGCCCGCGAAGATGAGCGGATGGATCGGCATCAACGGCGGAGGGTGGTCTCGCTCTTCGGCCTCGGCACCGTCTTGGCCCTGAGCCTCACTCTCCTCGCCCTCCCGGATTCAGCCCGGGTCGCCAGACCTCGTCCGCCGCACACCACGCACCTGACCACCACCACGGCAACGACACCGGCGGCAACGCCGCCGTTCGACACGGTGATCGAGCAGCTCCCGTTGATCGATCCGAGCCGACCTCTCGTCAAGGACGGCGTGGTGATCGCCCCCGCCCGGAACCTCCCCACCACGGTCACCCGGCCGGCCACCAACGGTCGCTACCCCCTGATCGTCGTCGCTCACGGGTACAACGTCGGGCCTGACTCCTATCAGCGCTTTGCGACCGCCCTGGCATCAGAGGGCTTCGTCGTCGCCGCACCGTCGTTCCCGCTGGAGGACCCCCATCAGGGAAACGGCCTGTCTGCGAGTGACAGGCCCAACGAGGCAACCGACATCAGCTTCGTGATCTCCTCGATGACGTCCGGAGCCGAGAAGACGCACGTCCTTCCCGGTTCCGTCGGCGTCGTCGGCCACTCTGACGGGGCGGACGTGGCTCTCATGATCGGCTACCAGGTAGGCCTCACCGACCCCCGAATCCGTGCGGTGATCGCCTCGGCCCCGAGCCCGATGACCACGACGGTGATCGCCGGTGGTCCACCGCTGCTCTTGATCCATGGGAGCGCCGATGAGATCGTCAGCCCATCGACCAGCGGTCAGGTGATGGGCGTCATCAGCGCCCAGCGGATATCGGTCACCCTCGAAGGGGCCCACCACGCCGATTCCATCTTCGGACCCAGCGAGTGGACCGCATCGTTCGACAGCGCCGCCGTCGACTTCTTCGATGCCGTGCTCGTCGGCGGCGACCTGACGCGTGTCCCCAGCGATCTGGCTGCACTCTCGATGACCTCGGTCGAGAGTGCCCTGGGTCCCTGAGCACGCCTCGCCAGATCTCGGCAGGCCCGGGGCCCAGCGCATCGAGATCAGAGCGGGCCTGGTGGGCTCGCACCATCTCCGACGCGAGGTACGGCCCCGAACCAGTCGTAGGCCCACCTAGTCACGATCGCCCAGAGAAGGCCTTCGTCGCCAGCCTCAGACGGCGGACCTACGCTCCGTTGAGCGCCTCGGGGGTGATCCCAACCTGGCGGAGGATCTTCCGCACCTCGACGACGTGGCGGTCGTTCAGATCCCGACCGAGAGGCGCCGCGAAGAGGTGCACCGTCTCGTCCACCTTGAGCTCGTAAGAGCCCTTCGTCGTCTCGCGCCCCTCCCCGAACGACTCGAGCAGCGAGAGAACGTCGTGCCACTGGATGTTGTGGCTGGTGGGGTGCCGGAACACCCGCTCTGCGGTCACTCGGTGATGACTGTCCAACTTCAACTGCTTTTCCATGGATCGTTCCTCCTTGGTCCGCTATCTCGACCGTACGTCACATCCGGACCCGAAGTACAACCGCCCCAGCGTGGCGAGAGAGCGGCGTCGATCGGCGTGAGTCCCATCACTCCACCGCCACCGATCTCTGGACGGAGAGGCGTCCGCTCAGCGATCGCCGGAGATCGAGCCGTCGATCCGGACCTTGCGAGAGACGAACAGCCAGGTGCCATCGACGAGCTCGATCTCGTCGAAGTACCGACCCCAGTGATCGAGCTGATCGCCGACGATGACCATGAAGTAGAGCCGCGCCCTCGCGGTGGAGTCGCTCAACACATCGATCGTGTGGGTCGTGATGTTGTGACGGACGATCGGCGCGTCACCGGCCCGGTCCGAGAAGTCCTCGCCCGCCCCGGTGAAGATCGTCACGATCTCATCGGGACCGCTGCGGACATCGCCCTGGACGTCCATCGTGGCGTGCGGAGCGAAGAGTGCCTTCGCTGCCTCGAAGTCTCCCGAGTCCACGGCGACGGCATAGCGCGATGCCAGGTCCCGGACGTTCTCGCGGACGAGCATCTCCCAGACCTCCACCGCCGCTCCCTCTGCTCGCCGGATCTCTAGCGCGGGAGGCCGAGGAGGCGTTCGGCGATCTGGTTCCGGCTGATCTCCGAGGTCCCCCCGGCGATCGACAGGCACCGGACGAAGAGCAGGTCGCGGATCAGCTCGGGCTCCTCACCACGCAGGGCGTGTCCCTCGCAGATGTCAAACCCGAGCTCGGTCACCCGGTGGGCGTGCTCGGCCGAGAGCAGCTTGGTGATGTTCCCCTCGGGGCCAGGTTCGTGGCCGCCGATGGCACGTTCCACGTTGCGCATGTGCAGCGCGTGCATCCCGTGGGCCTCGGCCAGGAGGTGTCCGACCTGACGGGTCCGGCCGATGTCACCGGGCGTGTGCTTCTCGAGGGAGGCGAGAAGGCTCTCCGCGGTATAGGTATGGGCTCCCTGGCCCCCGCCGATGGTGACGCGCTCGTTGCCGAGCGTGGCTCGGGCGACGTTCCACCCGCCGCCGACCTCCCCGATCACGTCGTCGTCGGAGACGAAGACCTCGTCCATGAAGACCTCGTTGAACATCGACTCTCCGGTGATCTCTCGGAGCGGCCGGACCTCGACACCGGGCGCCTCCATGTCGATCGCCATCATCGTCACCCCCGCGTGCTTGGGGGCGTCCGGGTCGGTGCGGACGGTAGCCATGCCGCGGTTGCATTCCATCGCCCCGCTGGTCCACACCTTCTGGCCGGTGACGATCCATCCTCCCTCAGTGCGGCGGCCTCGGGTCTGGATCGCTGCGGCATCAGACCCGGCGTTGGGCTCGCTGAAGAGCTGGCACCAGCGCAGGGTGCCGTCAAGGCTCTGGGTGATCCAACGTCCGAGCTGCTCCTCGTTCCCGCACTGGATCAGAGACGGGACGATCCACGAGCCGACTCCGAGATCCGGCGTGGCGAGGTCTCCGAGTTCCTCTTCGATGACGATCTGCTCGACCGGACCTGCTCCCCGGCCGTAGGGCTTCGGGAGGTGGGCGAGGATGTAGCCGGTCCTGATCAGCTCGGCGTTGATCTCCACGTCGCTCTTCCCGACGATCGACGCCATGAAGGAGCGTGCCTCCCTGCGGTACTCCTCAGCCTCGGCCGGGAGGGCGAGCGTCCGGCTCGACGCACCCGACAGCGCGACCACGTCGACCGTTGCGGCGTCGTCCGCGCTCAGCAGCGCAGCGGTGGAGTGGGCCCGCCTGAGGTAGAGGTGGGCGGTGTGCTCCCAGGTGAAGCCGATCCCGCCGTGGATCTGGATGTTCTTCTGCGCGCAGCGGACCGCTGCGGGAAGCCCGTACGCCGCAGCCGCCGCCGCGGCGAACGCTCCGGCATCAGAGGAGTGCTGTGCGGCCTCCCACGCCAGTGCCGTGGCGAGCTCAGCGTCGACGAGCATGTTGGCGCAGTGGTGCTTGACCGCCTGGAACGCCCCGATGATCTGACCGAACTGCTCACGGACCTTGGCGTACTCGACGGCCATGTCGGTCGTCGCATGTGCCACGCCCGCTGCTTCCGCGGTGGCCAGCGTGCGCAGGAGTCGCAGCGCCACTGCCGCTCCCTCGGCGAGGACGTCGTCGTCTCCGACGGATACCGAGGTGAGCGAGATGTCCGAGAGCAGCCGAGTCGAGTCAAGGGTTCCGACCTCGGAGACCGAGACCCCCTGGGCTGCGAGGTCGACGACGACCATGTCGTCACCGACCGCCAGGACCGCGTGGGTCGCCACGCCAGCCGATGGGACGAGCGTCGCTATCCCCGAGAGCAGGCCGCCGCCGAGGCGAAGACCATCCGAGAGGCCCACCGTGCCCACGATCGAGCCGTCACCGAGTGCCGGGAGCAGACGCGTGCGAAGCGCATCGCTCCCACAGGCGTCGATCACCGCGCTGGCCACCACCGTGGTCAGGAACGGACCGGCACCGACCACACGGCCGATCTCCTCGATGACCACGGCGAGCTCCTCGATGCCGTAGCCCTGTCCGCCGACGCTCTCGGGGAGGTGGAGCGACGTCCAGCCCATGTTGGCCATCTCGGCCCAGTACGGGACCATCGATTCGGTCTCGGCGTCGAGGGTCTGGTGCGCCACGCCGAGGGCGTCGACGTCGGTCAGGAACGATCTCGCCGCCTGGGCGAGCAGCTGGTGGTCTTCACTCAGTGCGATGGGCACGTCTTCTGGCTCCTTGTTGGTCTGCAGCGGCCAGCGAGGCTCGCCCCGTTCGATTGATCTCGACCTTCACCGTGAGCCAAGGGCCCCTCGCGGAGCCGGCTCGGCGTTGCTAGGCGAGCGTCACCTTCGCCGTGCCGCTCACGACGACCGCACCGTGCTGGTTGACCGTCTCCACGCCGATCGTGGCCAGCCACTGGCCACTCTCCTCGGTGATCTCGGAGACGACGGTCGCCGTCACCGTCAGGGTGTCGCCGGGCCAGACCTGGTTGACGAACCGCACCCCGTAGTACGCGACGTTCTCGGGGCCGAACCAGTCGGTCACCAGTCGCCCCGTGGCTCCCATGGTCAGCATCCCGTGAGCGAACACGCTCGGATAGCCCGCCACCTGGGTGGCGAAGACCTCATCGGTGTGCAGCGGGTTGTAGTCCCCGGACGCGCCGGCGTACATCACGATCTGCGATCGCGTGAGGTTGTCGACGACCACCATCGTCTTCGAGTCACCGATGCTCAGACTGCTCTTCGAAACGCTCATCTCAGGCCTCTTTCGATGGGGTCACTTCGGGGATGACGCCGACGGTGCGCGCGGTCACCACGAGCTGCCCGCTCTGATCTCGGTAGTCGGTCAGCGTCTCGGTGAACGCGAGCGAGCCGCCCCTCTTGGACTCCTTGGTCCACGCGGCTCCCTCCCGCCCGGTACTGGTCAGCACCATCCCGGGACGGACCGGCTGGTGGAACTCAAAGGACTGCTCGGCGTGGAGGCCACCGCCACCTTCAAGCGTCTCGCCACTTGGCTCACGGCCTGAGCCGAACCACGGCTTGCCTGGCTTGGGGCGCAGGGGGTTGTCTTCGTCGAACTGCATCGAGGCCCACGGGAAGGTCGGCGGTGCCACGATCCCACCGGCGGCCTTGGCCTCAGCGCTCTCGGGGTCGAAGTACGCCGGATTCGGGTCACCGATCGCTCGAGCGAACATCATGATGTGCGTCGCTTCGACAGGGAACTTCTGAACCGCCATGTGACCTCCTCGTCTTTCGAGGACACCGCTGCCACCCACTCCGCGTCCCTCTGAGCGATGAGAGAACTCCCGCCGATGCGGTTTGCCCCCCACTCAGCCTCACGCGGCGTCAAAGCCCCTGCAACGGCGTCCATCGGAACGTGCTGTCCGAATACCGGAGACCGTATCGCAGGCCATTCGAGTGGTCAATGCCCGCTCGGGGCCTTGCCGGGAACACGTCCCGGCGAAGAGATCCGCGCCGTGGGAGCATGGCCCGATGACGACCGCGGGACTCGTTCTCGTCCACGGAGGCTCCCACGCCGGGGACTGCTGGGATCCCACCGTCGCCGCTCTGGCCGCGTGCGCCCCGGAGCTTCCGGTCCTCGCCGTCGACCTTCCCGGGAGACGCAGCCAGCCGGGCGATCTCGCCAACCTCACCATCGATGAGTGCGTCAGCGGCGTCATCGAGCAGATCGACCACGCCGGACTCGACGAGGTTGTCCTCGTCGGCCACTCGATGGCGGGGATCACCGTGCCGGGCGTGGCTGCCGCACTCGGAGCGTCCCGGGTCAAGCACCTGGTGTTCCTCTCCTGCTGCATCCCACCTGAAGGCGGGACCGTCTTCGACACCCTCAACGGCCCGCTCAGAGCTCTCGTCGATCGAGTGGCACGGGCCGGCGGCATCTCGGAGCCGATGCCGAGAGCCGCCGCTCGGTACCTCTTCTGCAACGGCATGACCAAGGACCAGCGTGAGTTCGCGCTCTCCCATCTCCACCAGGACTCCGCCTCCATCGGGGCCCAGCCGGTCTCGCGCGCCGGTCTCTCACGAGAGATCCCCCGGACCTGGATCATGCTCCTCAGGGACCGCTCGCTCCGACCGAAGAAGCAGCGCTGGTTCATCGAGAACCTCGGCGGTGTCGACCACGTGATCGAGCTCGACACCTGCCACAACGCCATGATCAGCGAGCCAGAGGCCCTGGCCTCGATCCTTCGGGCAACCGTCGGCTGACCTCCGGCCCCGATGCGAGGTGAGCCGCTCAGCCGAGGCCGGCGGTGACGAGCATCGCCCCGCCGATGGGGCCGCCGCCGTTCCCGACCGCTGCCACCTGGGGGCTCCCCGCGACCTGACGGGCTCCACCCTCGCCGCGGAGCTGCACGCATGCTTCGTGCAGGAAGCCGAAGCCATGGAGTCGACCGGCCGAGAGCTGGCCCCCGTGGGTGTTGATCGGGAGTGCCCCGTCAAGGGCGATCCGGCCGCCCTGGATGAAGGACGCCGCCTCTCCCCTGCCGCAGAACCCGAGCGCCTCGATCCACAGGAGCGTCAGGATGCTGAAGCCGTCGTAGAGCTCGGCCACGTCGACGTCAGACGGCGTCAGGTCCGTCCGCTCCCAGAGGTGCGCCGCCGCGTCGGCTGACGCCGTCAGCGTCGGCGAGGGCCACTGCTCCCACGAGTTGCGATGTCGCAGTGCGGTCCCGACCGCGTTGACGTGGATCGGGGTCTTGGGCGCGTCACCGATCGTGTCGACGTGGCTGATGACGAAGGCCGTCGAACCGTCGATCGGGACGTCACAGTCGAAGAGGCAGAGCGGCGTCGAGATCATCCGTGCACCGAGGTAGTCCTCCATGCTCAGCGGTTCGGTGTAGACGGCCTTGGGGTTCAGGGCCGCGTTCTTCCGCTGGTTGATCGCGATCTCGGCCACCAGGTCGCGGGTGACGCCGAACTCGTGGAAGTACCGCTGGGCCACCAGGGCCAGCCAGTGCACGGCAGAGACCGCACCGGTCGGCATGAGCCACTCGAGGAGGCCACCGACCTCGGGGGTCTCGGCGGCCACGCCGCGGCCTCCGACCTGGGCGCTCGACTCGGTCACCGTCCGATAGACGAGCACGTTGCGCGCCAGACCGGTCGAGACCGCCATGCATGCGTTGATGACCGCCTGGATCTGCGCCGCGCCCTCCGAACCACCGGAGAACCAGTTGAGGTTCAGACGCAGCGCCTCTTGGACCGAGGGCGACCCAGGGCCAGCGAAGCCCGGCTGGATGTTCATCTCGCCGGGGTAGGTGGCGAGACCGTCGATCTCATCGATGGTCAGGCCGGCGTCCTCGACCGCTGCCAGGGACGCTTCGATCGTCAGGCTCATCTCGCTCCGCATGAGGCGACGCCCCACCTGGGACTGACCGATCCCCCTGACGTAGGCGTTGCGCTCCCCACGCGGGCTCATGACGCCACCAGCGTGAAGTAGGGAAGCCACACCTCGTCGTTGACGCGGTTGAACGACGCCTGGACGACTCGACCGATCTCGACCTCAGAGGCGCGGCAGCCTGCCACCCGGCCGATCACCCTCACGTCGGGCTGCTCGTCGATCTCGACGAGCGCCACGCAGTGGGGAGGGAACCCTGGGATGAACTCCTGGAGGCCGATGGTGAAGGTGTAGACCGTCCCGCGACCGGAGACCGCTGACGGAGCGACCTCCCAGCTCCCGCACTCCGGGCACCGGGGAGACGGCGGGTGGATGTAGTACTCGCACGAGCCACATCGGTCGATGCGCAGCACTCCGTCTGCGCCCGACGCCCAGATCGGCGCGCTCTCCAGCGACCTGCTCGGAAGGGGGAACGGCGGTGCCTCTGTTGGAATCTCGAGGATCACGTCCTCAAGGTCGATCGATGCCATCTCTTCCCCCTCCTCAGCACTTCTTCTCGCTCACCTAGCCGGGCGACGCACTCGGTCCCCGTTGGAGAGAGCTACTTGCCGACAAGCAGCTCTCTCAGGTTGTCGCTCATGATCCGCTTCCGCTCCTCGTCGGAGAAGGAGGTGAGGTCATCGAGGAACGTCTTCGGTTCAGCAAGGCCCTCAGGGTGGGGCCAGTCCGAGCCGAGCATGACGCGGTCGACGCCGATGGCGGCCGCCAGCTCAGCGATCGAGTCCTCCTGGAACGGCGCGATCCACAGGTGCTCTCGCAGGGTCTCGACGGGGTCAGCCTTGAACGAGCCGGGCATCTTGCCGTAGGTGATCTTCAGTCGGCGGACCAGCTCCGGCACCCATCCCGATCCGAGCTCGGCGGAGACGATGCGCACGCCAGGGTGGCGGTCGAAGAGCCCGTGGGTGATCAGGGCGGTCATGGTCTCCATGATCGGCCGCTCAAGGTTCAGCGAGAGCGTCTCGGCGAAGGCCGACTCGCTGAAGGTGCCGAATCGCGTCCGCTCCCCCCACCGCTGCCCGTAGCTGGCATAGCCGCTGTCGGCGCCGTGGTAGGCGATGACGACGTTGGCCTCCTCGACCAGCGACCAGAAGCGGTCGTAGACCGGGTCAGCGGGTGATCGGAACCCAGTCGGGCTCTGGACGGGCGCCGGACGGAAGGCGATCGTCTTCGCGCCGCGCTCGAGGGCCCACGTGAGATCAGCCTCGGCAGCCACCGGGTCGACCAGCGAGAGGACGGGCGGGGCGAAGATGCGGTCCTGGTGGTTGAAGCCCCACTCCTCGTCGATCCACGTGTTGAGCGAGCGGAGGACGGCATGGAGGGCGGCAGGGTCATCCCAGAGGAGCTCCTCGACCCCGAGGGCGAGGGTCGGCAGCATGATGACGCCTTGGACGTTCTGCTCGTCGAGGACCTTGATGCGGGCATCGCGGCTTCGGTACTCGACCCGTGCCGGCTCGAGGCTCCCTGCCATCTTCTTGGCGTCGGCCCCGACCGAGGCGTTGCCTCGGAAGTACTCGGCCAACGCTCCCGGCTTCGCTACCGGGGTGAAGGTCGGGTTCTTGATCATCCGGAAGACCTTGTCGCCCATCGACAGCATGCGTCGGCCGTCATCGCCGGTCGACCAGTGGAAGGCGTACTCGAACGCAGGATCGAGGTGACGCATGAACGAGTCGTGATCCTCGTAGTAGTGCTGGTCGGCGTCGTAGAGCGGATAATCGATCTTGAGGCCTTCAGAAGTCATCGCTACGTGGCTCCTTTTCTGGGGCTCGTTACAGAAGAGACTACCGAAGGCCATTCGGGAGAGCAAAGTGCCCATCCCGGCGACCGCCACCTCGGGATCTCATCGACCTCCCAGGAAGGCGCGAGATGTAACTTCAGTACATGCGGCAATTACTCCGATAACAGGTACGGTTGTAGATCATTCACCAAGGGGGTGGCAGTCACTGATGGCAGAACAAAAGGACACGCTCGTTGAGCCGGCAGCCAAGAAGGGTCGTCGGGCTCGCGGCTCTCTGAGCCAAGAGGAGATCCTCGATGCTGCCAAGACCCTGGTCGAGCGCGACGGTCTCCAGCAGCTGAACATGCCCGCTCTGGCCAAGCAGCTGAACTCCGGCGTGACGAGCATCTACTGGTACTTCCGGAGCAAGGACGAGCTCGTCACCGCTCTGGTGGACAAGGTGGCCCGAGAGATCTACCGAGGCCTGCCTCCGGTCGGGAACCTGCCCTGGGACGAGGAGTTCTGCGAGTACTTCGCCGCGTTCCGGACCCTGCTCGAAGACACCCCCATCTACCGTGAGGTCTTCGCCTTCCGCTCCCAATCCCTCTACGAGCAGGGAGCCATCGGGGGCACGATGCTCAAGCGCCTCGAAGAGGGGATGGCCTTGCTCGTCAACGCCGGTCTGACCCCCGACCAGGCCAGCGAGGTCTTCTCCGCCTGCTCGAACTACACGCGGGGCTTCGTCCTGCTCGAGCACGGCATCGCCACAGAGCGCACCGCGGACGGCACTCCCACGGGAAGCCTCGCCATCAAGGTCTCGGCCGCTCCTGAGAAGTACCCCACCTTGAGCGCCATCCACGACCTCGACCGCTCTGTCGAGCTCCACGATCGTGACTTCCTCAGCGGCCTGCGCCTCATCCTCGATGGAGCGCGTCGGATCATCGAAGCAAACGCTGCGTCCTGACCCTCGCCGACCTCTGATGGACGGACGCCAACGCGAAGAGGTCAGCGATGTGATCGCGCGCAGCTCGTTCCTCGACATCGCTCCCGATCCAAACGCAGAAGGCGTCAGGTCCGTGCGCGGCCGGGTCACCGAGACCTCCCAGCGCGGAGCGCGCTCCTCGGAACCGACGACCGTCGCCGATCTCTTGGCGGTGATCGGTCCGATGGGCGACCTCGTCGCTCTCGAGACGGTCCCCGTCCTCGAGCACCCCTCCGAGCTCGTGGGAACGAGCGCCACGCGTGGCTTCCGCAAGCTCCTCGGCGGGCTCGGCGCCATCTCCCCGGAGACGAGAGCCCTCCGACGGCTCCTCTGGGATCTCCCTGTCGAGCTCATGGTCTCGGGGCAGAGCGCGATGGTCGACCACCCGGCGATCGAGCCTCCGACGATCATCATTCCGCTGTCCGGGGTCGATCAGTGCGCAGGATGGAGCGCCGGCGGCGAGATGCTCACCAAGATCGAGGCCGCGGGCGGGACCCTCCAGATGGACCTCAGCCCCACCCTCGTCAGTGCAGACGACGAGCTCGGCGATCCATCGATGGGAGCACTCCCGCCCATGGCGACGCGACGTCGTCGAGTGACGACCGCCACCGGACGCGATGACGTCTTCGAGATGGTCAATCGGTTCCGCGACAGCTTCGCCGATCCCGACGGGATCGAGCGGGCTCTCCATGAGTGGACCACTGTCGCCACCTTCGACAGCACGACACGTGCGCTCACCTCGATCGAGGTGAGCGCGGGCCAGCTGCCGTGGATCGAGTGCCCGTCGGCCGCGCCGAGCGCGCTGCGACTTCTTGGCTGCACCCCCGCAGAGATCGGCCCGACCGTCGGGGGATCGTTCCTCGGGCCCAGCACCTGCACCCACCTGAACGATGCCCTTCGCTCGCTCGAAGACCTCCCCGACCTCTTCGACCAGCTCGCCTGAGGACCTGATGGCGGCACCGCCGTCAGGGAGCTATGGATCCCCACAACGCTCGGAGCGCCGAGCGCCGCTCGGGCCGGCTCAGCCCGCGCAGGTCCACCGAACCGCGCTCGGTGACGACCACGTCGATGTCGTGGCCCGGGGTCGTGACCGGTCCCTGGAGCCGCTCGACCAACGTCGGGTTCCCACCGCTCTCAGTCGTCAGCGCCATCACGCTCAACCCGTCGCGCGAGAGTGACGCTCCGAGGGCGTAGTCCGGCTGGCCACCGATACCCCCCATCCAGGAGCCCCTCACCGTCTCGGCGTTGACCTGACCGTCCAGGTCGATCTCGAGCCCGGTGTTCACCGCCACGAGCGGGCGGCCGCCCGAGAGGCGGGCATTGCTGTGCGTCACCTCGATCCGGTCGACCACCACCCGACCGGGCGCCCAGTCATAGAGCATCTCGGTGCCCGCGACGTACGGGGCGTACGCAGGACCGACCAGAAGGCCCCGGCGATCGAGATCGACCACCGGATCGGTGATGATCCCGGAGTCGACGCTGATCGGCTTGTCGATCGCGGCGTAGACCGCCGCCCCAAGGGCACCAGGGCCCACCTGGATCCGGGCCCCATCGGGGATGAGCCGAGAGACGTGCTCGGCCGTGGCGCGCTGCTCGTCAGTCGGCGCGGCCCCGGGAATCGTTGCGGGGAGGAGGTCGCTCTCGGCGATGACCACCACGGAGCCCTCCTCGAGGCTCGGACCGGTCTCGATCACTGGAGCGTTCGGGCGCGCTACCGCAAGGACCGTCGCTCCGGAGTCGATGACCGCCCGCTCCCACCCGACCTCGGTCGAGAAGGCGAAGCCTCGCTCGACCGGGCGCAGTGACGTGAGGAGCACATCGGCTCGGAGCGGCCCGTTCAGCAGGTTCGCCATCGCGCCCAGCCTGATCGGGAGGAACCCGACCGCTCCCGAATCAATCAGTCGGCGCATCCCAAAGCCGCTGATCACCGTCGAGACCTGGCGGGCGTTGAGGTTCTCGATCACCTCCGGAGCCCGGAACCACCACCCGAGCAACACCGACACATCTGGTCGATCGCTGAGGAGCTGGTCCACCGACCCCCACGCCTCGGTAGGGCAGCCGGCCCCGTCACCGACAGCAAGGCGCCCGCCTTCGGGCAAGGCGGCAGCGAGCTGCTTGGCGATGCTCGCTGCGTCCATGTCGACGACCTGGTCTCTAGGAGCGCGCTGAGGGGAAGTTGGCGGGACGCTTCTCGAGGAACGCCGCGACGCCTTCGCGCCCATCGGGGCTTCCCGCCTGGGTGCGCATCGCCAAGGCCTCCTGGCGGAGCGCAGCTTCGGGAGTGGGGACCGCCTGAGACCTGATCACGTGCTTGGCTGCCACAAGCGCGCTCCGGCTCCCCGTCGCCAACGTGGCCACCACCTTGGCAACCGCGGCATCGAGCTCGTCGGCGGGGTGGACCTCGGCGACGAGTCCCATCGCCTGGGCGTCTCTCGCCGAGACGACCGGGTTCATGAGGGCCAGGTAGAGCGTGCGGTGCAGCCCGATCGACTCAGCGAGCAAGCTGGAACCCCCATCGGGAGCGAGACCCACCTTCGTGTACGCCATGGTGAAGCGAGCCGACTCGGCGGCAAGAACGATGTCGGCAGCGAAGGCGAAGGCCACCCCCGCCCCGGCCGCGGTGCCCTGGACGACCGAGACCACGACGGCGTCGATGTGGATAAGCTCGCTGACGATGCGGTGGAGCGCCTCGGCCAGGTCGTCGAGATGCTGGGAGGGGTCTGCGGAAGCGTGGATGGAGGCGAGATCGCCGCCCACGCTGAACATCTTGCCCGTCGCCCCTAGGACCACCACGCCCACGTCAGCTCTGCGGGCGACACCGACGGCGTCAGCCAGGGCGGCAACGCTTCCGAGAGAGAACGGGTTCCCCGCCTCAGGCTGGTTGAAGGTGATCCAGGCGGCCCCGTCCCGGATCTCGATGGTTACCAGCGGTTCGCTCTCTGACATTGTGGCGTCCTCTCGAGGTGTTGATCCCAACCAGATCCGCACCGCGGTGACCACTCGGGCTCCCTTGATGCGCCCATGAACCTACCCCATCGTCGTCGGCGGCGACCGAGGCCCCTCTGACTTTCCGGTGGCTCCAGACTGACGGTCGTGGGGTACCGTGCAGGTATGAAGCGCGCCATCTTCGAAGAAGAGCACGACCTGTTCCGGGATTCGTTCCGTCAGTTCCTGGGCAAGCACGTCGCCCCCAACTACGAGCGCTGGGAGAGGGACGGGATCGTCGACCGCGAGCTGTTCACCGCGGCGGGAGAGGCGGGGTTCATCGGCTTCGGTGCTCCCGAGGAGTTCGGTGGGGGCGGCGTGCGCGACTTCCGCTACAACACCGTCGTCGCCGAGGAGATCCAGTACGCCGATGCGGGCGCCGCCGGCCTAGGCCTCACGCTGCACACCGACATCTGCCTGCCCTACTTCCTCGACCTGACCAACGACGAGCAGAAGGCCCGGTGGCTCCCGGGGATCATCTCGGGTGAGCTGATCACGGCGGTGGCGATGACCGAGCCGGGCGCTGGCTCCGACCTTGCGGGGATGAAGACGACAGCGATCAGCGACGGCGACCACTACGTCGTCAACGGAGCGAAGACCTTCATCACCAACGGCATCAACTCGGACCTCGTCATCCTGGCCTGCAAGACCGACCCGACCCAGCGCCACAAGGGGATGAGCCTCCTGATCATCGAGCGCGGCATGGAGGGCTTCGAGCGGGGTCGCAACCTCGACAAGCTCGGCAACCACTCCCAGGACACCGCAGAGATGTTCTTCAACGACGTGCACGTACCCGTCGAGAACCGCCTGGGCGACGAGGGCATGGGCTTCGCCTACCTCGTCGGCAACCTCGCCCAGGAGCGCCTCTCCATTGCCGTCACCGGCCTGGCGGCGGCTCGCAGGGCGCTGGAGCTCTCCGTTGCGTACGTGACCGACCGCGAGGCGTTCGGCAACGAGCTCGCCCGGTTTCAGAACACGCAGTTCCGCCTCGCCGAGCTCGCCACCGAGGTCGAGGTCGGCACCGCCTTCATCGATCGGGCCATCACGGCGCTCAACGACGGCGAGTTCACCGTCGAGGAGGCAGCGATGGCCAAGATGTGGTGCACCGAGCTGCAGGGACGCGCGGTGGACCTCGGCGTCCAGCTCCACGGGGGCTACGGCTACATGACCGAGTACGCCATCGCCCGTGCCTACGCAGACGCCCGGGTCACCCGGATCTACGGCGGCACCAACGAGATCATGCGCCAGATCGTCGGCCGCAAGCTCCTCGGGGTCTAGAGACCCCACCTTCATCGCCCCCAAGGGGGCGTGGACGCGAAGAAGCCCGGTGGTGCCACACAGCACCACCGGGCTTCTTCGAAACTCGGGTCCTCTCTAGGCTGCGGACTTCTCCAGGATGTGGATCCCGCATGCCGAGCCCAGGCCGATGACGTGGGTCATGCCCACCTTGGCGCCCTGGATCTGACGGTCGCCTGCCTCACCACGGAGGTGGTGGCAGATCTCCCAGACGTTGGCGATCCCCGTCGCCGCGATCGGGTGGCCCTTCGACTCGAGGCCACCTGAGACGTTGACCGGGGTCGAGCCGTCACGCCAGGTGGCACCAGAGTTGAAGAAGTCGACCGCCCCACCCGGTTCGCAGAGCATGAGGTTGTCGTAGTGCACCAGCTCGGCGGTTGCGAAGCAGTCGTGCAGCTCGACGAGGTCCAGGTCCGATGGACCGACACCGGCCTGCTCGTACGCCTGGTTGGCTGCGTTCCGGGTCAGGGTGTTGACGTTCGGAAGGATCTGGCACGCCTCTTCCCACGGGTCGGAGGTCAGGATCGATGCGGAGATCTTCACGGCCCGACGGCGCTGCTCGGCCGAGAGCGTCTTGAGCTTGGCGTCCGAGACGACCACCGCCGCTGCGGCACCGTCGCAGTTCGCCGAGCACATCGGTCGCGTGTTGGGGTACGCGATCATCATGTCGCCCATGATCTGCTCGAGCGTGAAGCGCTTCTGGTACGAGGCCAGGGGGTTGAGCACCGAGTGGGCGTGGTTCTTCTCGCTGATGCGAGCGAACAGCTCGAACGAGGCGTCCACGTTGTGGGCGTACCCGTACTCCTGGCCGATCTGGGCGAAGACGCCCGGCATCGTCTCGGTGCCGATGCGACCGTCGACCGATGTCACCGCGCCGTAGCGGCCCGATGGAACCCACGTGTCGCTGTCTGCGCCACGGGAGCCACCAGCGAGGAGGCCGGCACCGGCGATCATCTCGACACCGACCGCTAGGCCCATGTCGCACTCGCCGGCCTTGATCGCCATGATCACGGTGCGCAGCGCGGTGGCACCGGTGGCACAGGCGTTGGCGACGTTGTAGACCGGGATCCCGGTCTGGCCGACCTGCTTCTGGATCACCTGGCCGATTCCACCGCCTCCCATCAGGTTCCCGGCAGCCATGACCCCCATGTCCTTCATCGTGACCCCACCATCTACAAGGGCGGCGAGCACGGCATCGGTGGCCAGACCAGCGGCGTCCTTGTCAGGGTGCTTGCCGAACTTCGTCATGTTGATCCCAAGGATCCAGACAGCTTCAGACATCACTTCACCTCCAGGGGCTCGAAACCGAACCCGATCGCCTCAGTACCTTCGGAATCCTTGCCAATCGGGAATGTGGCCAGACGGACCTTCATCCCGATCGTGACATGCTCGGGGTCCACCGGTGTGTTCACCACGTTGGCCCGGATACTGGTCCCTCCACACTCGACAACCGCAGCCGCGAACGGGACGTCGATCCCCGGAGCCGCCATCGAGACGAGGGAGAACGTGCGGACGAATCCCTCAGTCGGGATCGAGACCTTCTTGAAGGAGACGCCGCTGCACGAGGCACACGCCGATCGGTGATCGAAGAATCGTGCGCCACAGGCGGTGCACTCGTTCGCCTCGAGATGCGGGGTGTCCCCCAGCACCAAATAGTCGACCAACGGAACCTGGTTAGACATAGTCACCATCCGAATCTCGTTCACACCATCGGATCTCGAGGGAGCGTCGTGCAGCTTGCACTCTTAGATTTCGACCTTACAATATTCGGATATCGAAGAAACCGAAGATCGAAGGGTCCTCGGTCCCACCGCCTGACCGCACCAGGTCCGCCCGCCTCCGAGGACAGGTCGTGAGCCCAGCTCTCACCGGACCCCCGAAGGCAGCGGTTCAGCCGGAGATCTCCTGGAGCCCCTCCTCGACCACACCCGAGAGGTAGGCACGCTCGATCTTCTCGATGTCCTGGGAGACCTCGGCCGCGGTGCCCGACATGACGATCTTGCCCCGCTGGACGACGTAGACCCGGTCGGCCACGGTGAGGGCCTGGCGGATGTGCTGCTCGACGAGCAGGACACCGACGCCCTGCTCGTCGGCCGCGGCACGGACCGCCTTGAGCAGGCGCTCGACGATGATCGGGGCGAGCCCGAGCGAGAGCTCGTCAGCCAAGAGGATCCTCGGATCACGACCGAGCGCCCGGGCCAGGGTCAGCATCTGCTGCTCACCACCCGAGAGCAGACCGGCGGTGCGCTTCATCAGCGGTGCGAGCTCGGGGAAGAGGGAAATCGCCTTGTCCTCCGAGACCCGGGCCACCCGGAGGTTCTCCGCCGCGGTCAGGCTCATGATCACCGAGCGCTCCTCGGTGACGAAGCTCATCCCGCTCTTGGCCCGCTTGAAGGTCGGAGACGTGACCTTCTTGCCGTGGAGGCGGACCTCTCCGGCCAGGGGCGGGAGCTCACCGGCGATGGTCAGCATCGTCGTGGTCTTGCCCGCGCCGTTGGCGCCGAGCATGCAGACGACCTCGCCGGCGTTGACCACAAGGTTCAGGTCACGACCCACCGGGGTCGCGCCGTAGCCGATCGTCAGGTTCTCGCACTCGATGACTGCGTTACTCACCGCTGACCTCCACTTCCTCCTGAGTCTGCTCACCGAGGTAGGCAGCGATCACGTTCTGATCTTCTCGCACCTCGGCCGGGGTACCGTCGGCGATGACACTACCGAAGTCGATCACCACGATCCGGTCGCACGTCGACATCACCAGGCCGACGTCGTGCTCGACCAGCAGGATCCCCATCCCGCGCTCGTCGGCCAGCCGGCGGATGAGCCGGGCCAGCTCTCGGCTCTCGTTCTCGTCGAGTCCCGCCGCCGGCTCGTCGAGGAGCAGGATCGAGGGCCCCGATGCCACCGATCGGGCGATCGCCACCAAGCGGCGCTGGCCGTAGGAGAGGTCGGTCGGCATCGACAGCAGCTTGTCCTCGAGGCCGAACTCCCGCACGGCGGCGACGGCCGACGGCGTGAGCGGCTTGTTCCGGGGCCAGATCAGGTCGGTGAGCCAGGACCACTTCCCGACCTCCGCGGTTCCCGCCATCAGGTTCTCGAGCACCGTCAGGTCCTCGAAGAGCTCGAGCGACTGGAACGAGCGGCGGATGCCGTTCGCCGAGCGCTGGGCGGCGCTCCAGCTGGTGATGTCGGTGTCCTTGAGGACGATCTTCCCCGCAGCGGGCCGCACGAAGCCGGTGACCGCGTCGATGAACGTGGTCTTGCCCGCTCCGTTGGGACCGATGAGCCCGACGATCTGGCCGGGCTCGACCGAGAGGCTGGCCCTGTCGACAGCCACCACGCCACCGAAGCGGACCGTGACGTCGTTGACGCTCAGCGAGCCAGGCTCAACCCGCTCGGCAGCCGTCTCGGGCAGCTCGACGGACAGCGGCTTGCGGTGGATGACCTTGCGGCGGAGCCAGTCCCACTGCTGCGAGATCGGCTCGACGGCACCGTTGGGCTGGACGATCACCAGCACCAGCAGGAGCACGCCGCCAAAGGTCGTCGTCCACGAGCCGAGGTGCAGCAGGTTGAAGAGGTTCGTTCCGAGGCCTCCGGCGGTCATCATCGAACCGACGATCGCTCCGACGACGTAGCCCACACCACCGATGACGGCGTAGGCGACGGCGTAGATCGAGGAGAAGGCGTCGAAGCCCGTGTAGCTCACCAGGGTATAGCGGAAGCCGAGGAGAACGCCACCGACCGCAGCGATCGCTCCGGCCACGCCGAAGGCGTAGATCTTGGCCCTGAAGACGCTGACCCCGAGCGAGGCGGCGGCTCGCTCGTTGGTGCGGACCGCCAGAAGGCGACGACCCGAGGCCGAACGACGGAGGTTGGCGGTCACCAGCGCACAGAGCACGAAGGCGACCAGACAGACGATCGCCCATCGGTTCGGATAGACCAGCGAGTCGACGTTCAGCCCGAAGAGGTTGACGTGGCCGATCTTGGTCCCCCCGTCCGACGCTCTCCCGGTGATCGCGGCGTTGTTGAAGATGATCTGCGAGACGGTGTAGCCGAGGCTCAACGTCACCACCGCCAGGTTCACTCCCCGGGTCCGCAGCGCGGGGATGGCGAAGAGCAGGCTCGCCGGGACGGCAAGCGCCACGCCGAGGATCATCGCCAGGACGTACGGCATGTGGAAGTGGAACACGAACTGCGCGGCGAAGAGCGCCCCGAGTCCACCGATCGCATACTGACCCAGAGAGAGCTGTCCGGTGAACCCGGTGAGGATGACGACCGACAACAGGATGATCCCGGTCATCAGCGAGAACGAGAGTGCCGTGATCCAGACGTCGTCGAACAAGATCGTGATCAGCACCAGAGCCATGGCCACGCCGGCGATCAGCTCCGGCCAACGGGTCTTCCCGGTGCCCAGCTTGGGGAGCCGTTCGATGACGTGGCTCCGGAGGGGCAAGCTCTGTCCTCGAACGACGAGCACCACGATGATCACCACAAGTGAGACGAGGGTCTGAGCGCCGGTCACGACTTGGAGATGGGTGAAGCTGGTGAGGTTGGGGGTGTAGAGCGTCATGAGGCTCTCACCGATACCGAGGATCATCCCCCCGAGCAGCGTGAGGGGGAAAGACCGGAAGCCTCCGACGAGCGCTGCGGCGAGGCCCGAGATCGTCACGACGATGACGAAGCCGATCGGGTTGAGTCCGGTGATGGGAGCGATCAGGATTCCGGCAGCACCAGCGAGTGCGGATCCAACACCCCAGGTGACCGCTCCGAGGAAGTTCGGCGACCAGCCCAGCGTGGCCACGGCCCGCTCGTTCTCTGCGCTGGCCGAGATCGCAAGGCCGATCCGGGTGTACTTGACCACCGCCCAGAGGACGAAGGTGAGTGCGACGGAGATCGCGAACAGGACGATGCGGTCCTCCTGGATGACGATCGATCCGGAGTGCCAGACGTTCGAGGGGAGGTACTGCCCGATCGCCGTGATGGGGACATCGGTGTACTTCTGGATGATGAGCGACTGGATGACGATGAGGAGGCCCAGAGTGGCGATCACCTTGGTCAGTGGCGAACCTCCCGTCTTTGAGACGAGCCGGAGGACGACCTGTTGGAAGAAGACGCCGATGACGACAGAGGCGAGGACGCCGACGACGAACGCTGGCCAGAAGGACCATCCGAGGCCCTGCTCAAGGGTCACGTACCAGACGTACGCACCCGCCATGGCGATTGCCCCTTGTGCGAAGTTGACGATCCCTGAGCCTCGGTAGACGAGGACCACCCCCTGGGCGAGCAGCGTGTACGCCGCGCCAGCCCCAAGCCCCAGGATGATGAACTGCATCAGATTCGTCACGCCAACCCCCCTGTGTACTTCGACTTGGTGTTCCTTGAAACTGCGGTGATGAGAAGAGAGCGGGTCACGGCCAGTTGGCCGTGACCCGCTCCCCAGCTCATCGATTGCTTAACTCAGCTGACGGTTGCGCCAGGAACGTACTTCAGCATGTTGAAGGTGCCGTTGTCCGTACCGTTCGTGCCGTTCCATCCCTCGTCGTAGAGGAACGGGTTCGACACGTTGGCGAAGATCGAGCCGAACGTCGTGCCGGCCGAGATGTACTTGCTCGGCGTCCACGGCGGGGTGATGCCCCACATGTTCAGGTTCGTCGCTGCATTCATCGCCGCTTGGACCGACTTGCCGGTGATGTCGCCCGTGATGGTTCCTGCGGCCTCCATGAAGCCACGCATCGCCATGACCGGGATGATGGCCTGGCCCTCAGTGCTCGCAGGCGTGAGACCAGAGCCACCCTCGGTGAGGACGGTGGAGACGTTCTTCAAGCCAGGGACCTTCGGGTCGTTGCCGATGGGAACGCCGTAGGTGTAGTACGCCTGGTGGGCCCACGGACCGAGCTTCTTGAGGTCGTCCGACGAGTAGGTGCCCGAAGAGGCCGACATCTTGAGGGTGGGCTTGAGCTGGTTGTACACCTGCACGAAGGCGTTGGCCTGGGCCGTGCCGACGGCCAGAGCAGCACCGGTTGCGCCGTTTGCCTCAGCAGCAGTCAGGTACTGGGTGTAGTCCGTCGCCGTGCCGGGGATCAGCACGACGTTCACGAGCTCTCCACCCGCAGCAACCGCGATCGGGGCAAGGAGTGCCTTGAGCTGCGCTGCCTGCGGGGTGTCGACGGTGACCATCGACACCTTCTTGGCGCCATGCTTGATCAGCTCGACCTCCATCCCACCGAGCATCAGGATCATCCCCGGCTCGATGGCGTAGTCGTTCATCGACTGGTACTCCGTGATCGAGCCCATCAGCATGCCGATGCGGGGGATGCCCGCAGCATCAAGGGTGGACTGCACAGCGGTCACGTTCGTGTTGGTGTCTCCACCGATGTCCGCGACGGCGTGGTCGTTGACCAGCTTCTGGGCGCACTGGGCTTCCAGGCTGGCGATGTACTGGGTGTCGCACTGGTCAAGGACGAGCGGGTGGCCGTTGAGGCCGCCGTGTGCGTTGTAGTACTTGATCGCAGCCTTCATCGCCTGTCCGGACTGGGTCAGCTGGAGACCTTGTCCGGTCAACGGGACGATCTGGCCGATGACGACCGGACTCTTTGTCAGCTTCGTCGTCGTCGTCGACGGCGTCGAACTGCTGGACCCACATGCCGCGGCGACGAGCGCTACGGCCGTGAGTGCGGCGGCGAGCCGCAAGGGCCTCTTCAACATCCACTTCCCCCTATTAGTTAATGCGACTCACAAGGCCAGACGAACCCAATTGCTTGAGTCGACGTCCCCCGTGTACCCGACTTGAGCACCGCCGCTGTCTATCTTGGTGAGTGGAACGTAGCACGCTCCAAATCGATATGACAACCTCTACCGTGCATCTTTCGATAAAGAGAATAGACGCACAAGCAGGCGTCTGAGTCGTTAGACACTCGAACAGGATCTAGGCCGGAGGAGCGCTCCTTCGACGCAGTCTCCGAGGGCGCGACGGATGCCGAAGCACGTCGCTCCGCTGTGGGCGTCGCGCTTCTCCGGCCGGTCGACCGCCACCACGGCGGCGTAGCCCTGACGCTCGAAGCGCAGATACGGGATCCCGAGCCAATCCCCCTCGAGGGGACGGGGCGAGCTCGTCTGCGCCCTGCCTCTTACTCTTGCGCCTCTGCCATCTGGGCCATCAGCTCCTCCACCGTCCCGTAGAACGATCCCCCGGTGGCACGAAGCACGAGGTCCTGGTAGTCGATCCCCTCGAACTCCATGGCGATGGCGATGATCCGGGCGATCGCCATGCCGAGATCCTCGGCCGCCATGAGCTTCATCGGGATGTTCCCGCGCTTGATCCATGTCTCGGACAGGGCCATCCTGACGTCACTGTCGAAGTCGCGGGAGAACTCCGTTCCTCCCGTCGCTCCGATCCGCAGACACGAGAAGCGGAACTCGGGGTGCTCGGCACGGAACCCGCGGATCATCTCCTCGAGGGCCGCCTTGGACGTCCCGTAAGGGACGAGGCCGTGGTAGGGCGTGCCCACCGTCTCGGAGGAGAAGAAGCCAACGAAGGCGTTGTCGGAGAGCACCGGGATCGCTGCGCTGGTGACGAGAGCCGGCCCGATCACGTTGTTGCGGAGGCACTCCTCCCAGATCTCAGCATCGCCTTCGGCCAGGAGGCTCAGCCGCGAGACCCCCACCACCATCAGGAGCATGTCGATCCCGCCGAGATGGCCGACGGCCTCCTTGATCAGCGCTGTGCACTGGGCCGGGTCGGAGATGTCCGCCACCACGGCGTGGCCTCCGCCCGCCTCGGCGACGGCCTGGTCGAGCTTGGTCTTGGACCGACCGACGAAGACGACGTCGCCGCCCATCGCCACCATGTCCATCGCCGTCTGCCTGCCGATCCCCGCCGATGCGCCGACGACCACGCAGCGCTTGCCGGCGAGCGAGACGGAGTGTCCGGATTCCTGGGCCATTCTTCCCCCTGGAGACTCGTGGTTGACCGCAGCGAGGGCTGCGTTGAGGATCTGACTCGCTCGTACTCTACGACGCCCCGGATGGCGACCCTCTTCGACCTCGTGGCGCGTCAGGGCACCGCTGCACGTTCAATGAGCCCTTTGGGCGCCTTGCCCTTGGTGCTGTGGCTCAGCCGCGGCGAATGGGTCGGAGGTTGCGTGGACTCACTCGAACCGTTCCGCCTCTGCCTGCGACGTCTCCATCTGGGCCATCATCTCCTCGATGCCTCCGTAGAACGGTCCCCCGGTCCCGCGAAGCACGAGGTCCTG
>JADGOD010000215.1 GCA_017883125.1 Acidimicrobiales bacterium | reverse complement strand
GCTGCCTGGTTGAGCAGCTGGTCGAGGCAGACGCCGACAAAGTCCAGGTACATCAGCTCCACCACTGGGCGCAATCCGGCCATCGCCGCGCCGACGCCGAGGCCCATGATCGCGGTCTCGGAGATGGGGGTGTCGCGGACGCGATCGCCAAATTGATCGTGGAGTCCCTTCATGAGCCCGAAGACATTGCCGGCCTCGACATCGATGCCGGCAACGAATACCCGATCGTCGCTGGCGAGCTCGGCTTCGAGGGCTGCGTGGATAGCGTCCATGGTGCGGAAGACCGGGGCGTCTTCGCCCGGGGGAGACGGCTCGGTGCGTGCAGGTCTCGGACGGATGACGAACTCCTCCAGCGTGTCCGCACCCGGGCTCGCGAACTGCCGAGCCGTCTGCACCGCTTCGTCCAGTTCGAGGGCCACTGAGGTTTCCAGGGAGCCGATCGCATCGTCGCTGATACCCGCAGATCGGAGAAAGCTCGCATGCAAGACCACCGGGTCTCGCTCCTGCCACGCTCGGAGCTCGTCCTTCGACCGGTAGCGCTGTGGGTCGCCTTCATAGTGACCGTGCCACCGGTAGGTCGCGGCCTCCACGAGGACCGGACCACGCCCGCTTCGAACCGCATGGACCACCTCGTGCATGAGCGAGGCCGTCGCCACGACGTCGTTGCCATCCACCGCGACGTAGTCGACTCCGTAGCCAGCGGCCCGTTGCTCGAGGGTCGCCGCATGCTGGGCCGATGCCGGTGAGAACTCGGCGTATCCGTTGTTCTCGCAGAAGAAGATCGCTGGTAGCTGCCAGACGGCGGCGAGGTTCACCGCTTCGTGGAACGCGCCCTGGGCCACCGCGCCGTCGCCGAAGAACGCCAACGCCACGCTGTCGTCGGCTCGGAGCTGGGCCGCTACCGCTGCTCCCACGGCAATCGGCAGGCCGGCGGCCACGATCCCGTTCGCGCCGAAGATCCCGATGTTCGGGTCGGCGATGTGCATCGAGCCCCCGCGCCCGCGGTTCGTGCCCTGCTCCTTGCCCATCAGCTCGGCGAACATCCCGAGAGGGTCCAGGCCCTTGGCCAGGCAGTGGCCATGCCCGCGATGGGTCGACGTGATGACGTCGGCCGGACGCAGGGGCCAGCACGCGCCCACGGCTGCCGCCTCCTGACCGATGGACAGGTGGACGAAACCGGGCACCTCGCTCTCGCGATAGAGCTCGGCTACGCGCTTCTCGAATTCGCGGATCAACAGCATTCGCCGATGCATCTCAAGGAGATCTGCGTCCGAGAACGTGGGGTCGGGGGAGGGGTCGACAGTCATGAACCGTGTACTGTACTGGATGGTACAAGAAATGGGAATAGGAGCGATGACCGAACAGATCGAGATCCCGGACTCCTTTCCCGGTGCGGGTGATGTGACGGGGAAGCGTGTGGTGCTCACCGGTGCCGGTCGGGGGCTCGGTCAGCTGCTCGCTCATGCGTTTTCGCGTGCCGGAGCATCCGTGGCCTTGGTGGCCCGCACCGAGCGCGACATCGTTGCGGTCGCTGATGCGCTGCCGGGCCCGACGCTCGTGTTCAGCGGTGATGTGAGTGACGGGGCGTTCAACGAATCGGTCGCCGATGGCACCGTCGCCGAATGGGGTGGTGTTGATGTCTGGATCTCCAATGCCGGGATCTCGCCCATCGTGGCCGGACCGCTCGAGACCGACCCGTCGGTCTGGCGCGATGTTCTCGAGGTGAACCTCACGGGGGCGTTTCTCGGGGCCCGCTCCGCTGCACGCGTCATGCATCAAGGCGGGCGAGTGATCTTCACGGGCTCGGTGCTGGGGGAGCGACCGCGCAAGGGTCTCGCGGCTTACAGCGCCTCGAAGGCGGGGTTGGTCGGGATGGCGAAGGGGCTGGCCCTGGACCTGGCGCCCTCGGGCATCACCGTGAACGTCGTCGCTCCGGGCTGGTTCGATTCGCCCCTCGTGGAGGGATGGAAGAACAGCGCGCAGCTCTCGGAGTCGATTCTCGGCCATACGGCACAGAGGCGGTGGGGCAGCCCCTCCGACCTGCCCGGCGCCTACCTGTTCCTCGCCTCCGACGCGGCGGCGTACGTGACCGGGACCGTGCTCAACGTCGACGGCGGCTATCTTCTCCTATGAGATCGAGACGGAGGGTTCATGACTGAGGAGCGACGGGTCATCGCGATCACCGGTGCGGGCGGAGCACTCGGTGCGGCGATCTCCCACCAGTTCGCCAGTGAGCCTGACACCGCGCTGGTGCTGAGCGATGTCAGTGCACCTTCGCTCGAGGTGACCGTGGGCGGCCTGCCGGAGAACGGCAGCTCGGTCGAGACGGTGCTGGCGGACGTGAGCGACTTCGCTCAGGTCGAAGCTGTCGTCGAGCGAGCAGTGGAGCGCTTCGGCCGCCTCGACGTATTGATCAGCAACGCCGGGGTGATCTCTCCGAATGGTCGCATCCACAATCTGACCACCGAGGACTGGGAACGCGCGTTCCGGATCAACGTGCTCGGTGCCGTCAACGGGATCCGCGCTGCGGTGCCGGTAATGCGCACGCAGCGGTCGGGCTCGATCGTGCTGACCGCCTCGGTCGCTGGTCTCACGGCGTGGTCGCACGCGGCTCCGTACTGTGCGACGAAGGCCGCGGTGATCCAACTCGCGAAGGTCGCTGCCGTCGAGTACGCGCGCGATGGGATACGTGTCAACTGCGTGTGCCCGGGGACGTTCCTCTCGGGGATCCATGCGGACCTCCCACCGGAGGCGATCGACGCGATGGCGGCCAAGCATCCGCTGGGGCTGGGATCTGCCGGCGACCTGGTGGGGGCCTACTCGTATCTAGCCAGTGACGCTTCCCGCTGGACGACCGGTTCGGCGATGGTCGTTGATGGCGGTTACTCGGCGCCCTGAGGCGAGCGCCGCCCGCGCTCCGGTGGCGTCGGGTTGGCGATCCCATAGATGAAGATGTCGGCGAACGGACCCGCCACGTCGCGAGCCGACAGGGGCCCGCTGACTCTCAGCGACAGATACGTGTAGTTGTGCATGCCGAGCCAGACCCGGGCAGCCAGCCTCGGGTCGACATCACGGAACTCGCCCGAGTCGATGCCGGCCCGAATGACCACCTCAATCCGTCGCTCGTACTCTTCACGGCGCCCGCGGAACTGCTCGGCGCGTTCGCCCGTGAGCGCCGGGTACTCGTGCAGGAGGACCCACACGTGATCGGGGTAGCGGGCGATGACGTCGAGCAACTCTCTCCCGAGCATCTCCAGCTGCTGCGATGGCGAACCGGGCTCTTGGGCCACACGGTCAGCCCCCACCATCACCTCGTCCATCACGCGATCATGGATGGCCGCCAGGAGCTCCTCCTTGGAGCCGATGTAGTGGTAGAGGGCACCCTTGCCAAGATCGTTGGCTTCACAGAGATCGGTGATGCCCGTGGCGTGGTAGCCGCTTCGGGCGAAGAGCGGCGCGGAGGCGTCGATGATGGCCCCGCGACGCGCATGCCACCTCGGGCTCCGGCGAGGCTCGCCGCTTGCGTCACCTCGCCCCATCCACTTCCCTTCTCAACGCTGGTTCCGAGACCAAGTCGTTCTCCCTGCTCCGCCGAGACTACATGGCGGTCGAGCGGGGTAGAGGCCTGCTCGCGCTGGGGCACGTCATGGTCGCCAGACCTTTGTCTGCGTCAACCAGGGGCTTTGTGCGTATTCACCCAGCATCCCAAGATCTTGATAACGTGACGGGTCGGTACAAATCGGCCAGGGGTTCGAAGGGGGACAGGGGTGGCTAAGCGGACGCGATACGCCGAGTACAAGGATGCCTACGCGAACTACAAGTTCGAGCTGAGCGATGAGGGCATCCTGTTCATGCAGTGCCACACCGACGGTGGGCCTCTTCACTGGGAGTGGTCCTCGCACGACGCCATGGCCGACGCCTTTGCTGACGTGGGCGGCGACCGCGAGATCAAGGTCGTCATTCACACGGGCACCGGCGACACCTACAACCACAGCTGGGGCAAGCCGGTGACCGACAGCGGCAAGCCGGTGTACAACGCGTACAACGACGCCGAGGGCGTGGCCATCATGGACGAGAAGGGCTGGTACGGGCGCATGCTCCTCGAGAACCTGCTCGCCATCGACGTGCCGATGATCGCCGCGGTGAACGGTCCGTGCAGCATGCACTCCGAGGTTCCCCTGCTGATGGACGTCGTCCTGGCATCCGAGGACGCCTGGTTCCAGGACCTGTCGCACTTCCCGCGCGGGATGGTGCCCGGTGACGGCCAGCACGTCGTCTGGCCGGCGCTCGTGGGCCCGAGCCGCGCCCGCTACCTCCTCTTCACCGGGTACAAGCTGGAGGCCAAGGAGGCGCGCGAGTGGGGCGTCGTCCACGAGGTGCTCCCCAAGGACCAGCTGCTCGATCGGGCCTGGGAGATCGCTCGCTACATGGCCATGCGTCCGCCCATCGCGCTGCGCAACACCCGGCACCTGCTCACCCAGAACCTGAAGCGGGCGTTCCTGAACGAGCTCGACCACGGCCTCCAGGCCGAGATGTGGGCGCAGCGGCAGTTCTTCCCCTTCGGCGCCGGGATGCAGGCCATCGACCGTCCGTGGGACCAGCAGCCCTGGTCCGACTGATCACCTGATCCAGCCAGAGACGTCAACAGCGCGAAGATGAGGAAGCCGTGACAACAGCAGATGCAACCGCCGTGCAGTGGCCCGCGTGGGAAGACGCTGCGTTCTACGCCCAGGACCCCGAGCCGATGTACGCGGCGATCGCCGCACAGCGGAACGCGGCACCGGTGTACTGGTACGAGCCTCCGGGATACCCGACCGGCCTGTGGATCCTCTCGAAGTGGGAGGACCAGCGGTTCGTGGGGAGCCACCCTGAGCTGTTCTCCAGCCGATACGGCTTCGCCATCGGTGATGCGAGCGACCCGGCCACGGTGATAGGCCAGCTCCCGGAGTGGGCCAAGCAGGCGCTCGGCCAGGAGAACCTGACCCATGCCGAGAGACGGCGTTTCGTCGCCAAGGGGAAGCTCTCGATGGGTGACCCCGACTTCGAAGGGCTGATCCTCTCGGATCCTCCTCGCCACGGCGACATCCGCAGCGTCCTCATGAAGGCGCTGCGACCCAGCCTGGTGCGGAGCCTCAGGACGCGCATCACAGAGATCGCGGACGAGTTCATCGCCCGAGTCGAGCCGGAGGTCGAGACCGACTTCGTGACGAGCGTGGGGCAGATCCCCGCGGCGCTGATGACTGAGCTGACCGGCGTGCCACCCGAGATGCGCGAGCGGTTCATCGAGCTGGCTTCGGCCCAGATGCTGGCGATCACCATCGACCCCAACCGGGATGCGGCAGAGGTGGCGCGGATCCAGGGGCTGGTGGAGGAGTTCCACGCCTACTGCAACGAGCTCCTAGCCGAGCGACGGGCGAGCGGTGGCGAGGGCGACGACCTCGCCAGCATCATCGCGCGCTCCGAGTTCCAGGGCGCCCCGGTGCCTCACGGGCTGGCGATCTCGTTCATCCACACCTTCGTCAACGCCGGCGAGACCACCAGGGCGCTCCTCTCCTTCGTGGCCATGGCCCTGGCCCAGCACCCCGACCAGCGACGTCTCCTCGTCGAGCACCCCGAGTTGGTCGCGAACGCCATCGACGAGACCTTGCGCTACTACCCCCTGAACTGGTCCGGGTGCCGGACGGCGACGCAGGATGTGGAGATCGGGGGGCAGACGATCCACAAGGGTGACTACGTCATGATGGTCTACGCCAGCGCCAACCGCGATGAGGACGTCTGGGAGCGACCGAACGAGTTCGACGTCACCCGGTCCTTCGACAAGGACCACCAGTCCTTCGGCTACGGCGAGCACTCCTGCCCGGGTGCGCTGCTGGCGCGGACTGACTCGACCATCATCTTCGAGCGCCTGCTCGCCCGGTTCCCGGACTGGGACCTCGCCGGGCCTCCGGGGCGGTGGGGTACGCCGTTCCTGCAGGGCATGAGCAGCCTGCCGCTGCGGTTCCACACGTGAGCACTGCTGACGGGCCGAAGGAGTTCGAGTTCCACTGGGTGCTCGACTGTCCCTGCGGGGAGACACTGACCGGCCTGACCGAGGACGAGATCGTTGAGGTCTCGCTCGCGCACCTGGGCGCGAAGCACCCGGACATGGCCGAGGCCTACGAGCGCGAGCACATCTTGTTCATGGCCCGACGTCTCATCCGGTCGTGAGCGGGGCCGTGGCGAAGACGCACAGGACATCGACAGGCCCCCGGGCCCGACGATTAGAATGGAGAAGAATGAGAGTCATCCTCGACGAGCAGCGGTGCGACGCCCACGGCGTCTGCGTGGATGAGTGCCCGGAGGTCTTCGCGCTCGATGATGACGACGACGTGGTCCGGGTTCTCATCGAGGAGCCCGACGAGTCGCTCCGGGAGAAGGTCGAGCGCGCAGCTCTGATCTGCCCGAAGGCCGCGATCACGATTGAGGGTTAGGCCAATGGACGCCGAGGATCTGACTGCGCTGCTCGCCGACCGGGCGGCGATCCAGGACGTCGTGCTGCATTACTTCGAGCTGGTGGACGCCAAGGCCTGGGACCAGATGCACGAGGTCTTCACCGACGACACCACCGCGCGCTGGACGCCGGAGTCGCTGGTGGAGGGCCGTGCCGCTGTGGTGGGTGCGATGCAGCACATGGTGGGGAGCGACGAGATCGTCACCTACCATCACGTGGCGAGCATGGCGCCCGTCATCAACGGCGACACAGCGGTGGTCACCGTCCGCGTCCGTGCCATGCACTACGGGCTCGGGCCGCGGGCCGGGCAGTTCTACGAGAGCCTCGGCATCCAGCCCAACCGCCTGGTGCGCACCCCTGAGGGATGGCGGATCGCCCACCATGACTGGCAGATCTCGGTGAAGCTCGGCAACTTCGACGAGCTGTTCGCTCCCGAGCTCGCCGCAGGTAAGCGGCACTAGCTCGATGGACGTCTCCCGGATGCCTCCCCTTCACCCTCGTGTCTCGCTGAACAGCATCTGCTCGATGCACCAGAGCTTCGACGAGGACCTCGCGCTCTGGGCAGATCTCGGCATCGAGCACGTGGGGCTGATCACCCCGAAGGTTGAGGCTGTCGGATGGGACGTGGGTCGACAAGCCATCCTCGACCATGGGCTTCGGGTCTCGAGCGTGTCGTGCTACAAGGATGGGATCACGGGTTCGCCGGAGTTCACCGCTGGCGTCGGTTCTGACGTCCTGTACATGGTGTCGGGGACTGGCGGCTCGCTGCTGTGGGAGGAGGCGGCCGAGCGGTTCTGCGAGGACATGGCCCCCCATGTCGCACACGCCAAGGAGCTCGGAGTGAGGCTGGCCCTCGAGCCGACCAATCCACTCCGCACCGACGTGAGCTTCGTCCACACGGTTCGTGACGCCGTCGACCTCGCTCGAATGGCCGGCATGAGTGTCGTGGTCGACTTCTACTCCTCATGGTATGAGCGCGACCTCGCGGCGACCGTGCGCAAGAACATCGACCTTGTCGCGCTCGTGCAGATCGGCGACTACAAGCTCGGCACCTTCAACATCCCCAACCGCTGCGCCATCGGCGACGGGGACATCCCCGTCGAGCGCCTCATGGGGATGGTGCTCGATGCCGGCTATGAGGGGGCCTTCGATCTCGAGATCCTCGGACCGGTGATCGAAGAGGAAGGCTACCGAGCCCCGATCGCCCGCAGCCTCGAACGCGCGACTGAGATGCTCGATCGCTTCGATGCTGGTGCGGTGCGGCCCCGTGGTTGAGCCGTGATCGGAGGAAGATCGTGACCAGCAAGGAAACCAGCTCCGGTCTGACGCCGCTCCCGGTCGACCAGTGGAGCGAGGCGGCGCGCAGTATCCTCCCGGGGTACCTCCGACGGCCTGAGCTGTACCTGTCGGGAGCTCCAGATGCCGCCCCGATGCCCCAGGCCCTGGGGTTGTTTGCCCATCACGTCGAGCTTGGCGCCGCGTGGATGTCGTTCACCGAGCTGCTCGCCAGCGAGCGCGCCACGCTTGACCCCCTCTGTCGTGAGCTAGCCATCTTGCGTGTCGCGTGGAAGACCGGCTCGAACTACGAGTGGAAGCAACACGCCCGCATCGGCCTGGCCGCTGGTCTCACGACCGAACAGCTGTACGCGATCCCCGATGGTCCAGGTGCTGTGCTGTGGACGCCGTTCGAACGGTCCGTGCTTGAAGCCGTGGACCAGGTCGTCGACTCGAGTCGAATCGACGCCGCCACTTGGGACGTGCTGGCCGGGCACCTCGACGCTGCGCAACTCTTGGAGCTGTCGTTCGTGATCGGCAGCTACCTCTGCTTCGCCACGGTGGCCAACAGCGTCGGGCTGGCTGCCGACCCACCCACCGAACCGGTCGACGCACCCGAGCTCCCGGCGCCGGGGGATCGATGATGAACGGTTCGCACATGCCCGCGGTCGACACTCCAGCTGCTCGGTCACCGTTCTCGTTCGGGCGGAACTCACCGATCAGAGGGATTAGGCCAGTTCCGCAACCACCGTCACCGCTGTTGGTGGGCGGGTTCAACCAGTCATCGCAATCAACGTCCGCACCGACGCTCGTGTCCGATGAGGAGCGCTCTACCACCCGCTCGGCCATCCTCGACGGACTGCCTTCCTCGTTGCGCCGACCCCCTGATCACCTCTGACATCAGTACGTCCGGCTAGCACTGGAACCTCGATGCGAGCGCTGTGTCCAAGCGCAAACGCGGGCGAGCGATCCGATCCCTGCCCAGGCAGAGCAGTCGTGTTAGACAGCAATTGATTTGATCGATGAAGCGCGCGATGGTGAGGAAACTATGTTCGAGGATTGGCACGCGATCCAGACGCTTCTCATGACCTATGCCGAACGCGTCGACTCGGGGCACTTCGCAGAGGCTGCAGCGATGTTCGAGAACGCGACGTATCGTGTCGAACGCGACGACGGATCTCTATCCGCGAGATTCAAGGGCGCAGCGCAAGTGCAAGAGTTCTTCGGGGTCACACTTCTGTATTCCGATGGTACGCCGCGCACGAAACACGTCATCACGAACGTGATCATCGAGCTTGACGGTGACAGCGCTAGCTCGCGCTGCTATGTGACCGTCTTCCAGCAAACGGACAAGCTTCCCCTCCAGCCCATCGCTGCTGGTCGCTACCTCGATAGGTTCGAACGTGTTGGCAGCGAATGGCGGTTCGCCGACCGTCTCATCACAGGGTTCCTCCTTGGAGACCGCAGCCAGCACGTCGTCTGGGATGCAGACGCTGCTCCGACCTCGGCCGGCTGATGTCCATGGTGCTCGATGAGCACGCAGTCCAGAACCGCCGGGTCGACGGCACGTGGCGGCTTCTCCTGCGTCCCGTCGAAGTCCTTGTCGTGGCTGGTGTCGCGTGATGGCCGCACATCGCCTGCTGCCAATGGAACCTCCACTTCGCACCCGCGCGCAGCGCAGGCGAGCTGGTAGCGCAGGAGATGACTGCGGTGTCGCTCAAGGAGTTCGCTTCCCAGGATGACAGCCTCACAGCGTCGATCCAGCTCACGCTGGGCTCAGCCGGCCTCACGGAGTTCCCGCTCGGTGAGCAAGAGATCCTCGGCGGCCACCTCCACGTGACGGCGCAGGCCTGGGTCTGGGCGTACCAGCAAGAGCAGCGCGCGCTGATGGCTCAGGCAGCGCACAGCGGGTCGCCGCGCCATGAGCGACGCACCGGCTCCTCGGGAAGCTGACCCCTCCACGAGCGCGAGGCTCAGTAGCGAGGGTGGCGATGAGACGTTGGCGTGCTGCGGCGCATGGAGCGCCGGACCAGCGGGTGGCTCAACTCGTCACCGGGTCAAGAGCCACGTCCTCCCAGCGCTGGCCCTCCTCGACCAGCATCTCGAGCGCGTTCGGGACGCGCACGGGCTCGGTGGCCAGGGCGCTCCCGGGCGGCAGGGCGCCGCCCTCTGAGGCGCTCAGCGCGTCGAGCAGCATCCGACGGTTCTGGGCCACCGCGACGTCGCTGGACGAGAGCGTCTCCTTGCTGCGGTCGAGGATGGGGCCCATGCTGGTCTGGACGATGGCGTCCTCCTCGAGAAGGCTTCGCCCGATGCCGGTGAAGTGCCCTGCATCCATGAGGCCCTGGTCCTGCCCCCAGGCGTTGAGGCGGTCGCCGCGGAGCCCGGCGTAGTCCTGGGGGTCGGGCACGAAGTCGGGGTCCTGCATGCTGAGCTGGTCGAGCGTCACGGCGCTGTGCGGCGAGTCCCCGAAGGTCCCGAAGAAGAGGAGGTGGTGGGTGTCGTCCACAGGCGAGATGACGAACACTGAGCCGGTCCGCGGCAGGGCGCGACCGACCGGCAGCACCGTCACGAAGGGCATGAAGTGCTCGGTGACCCGCACGTAGGTCTTGGCTTCCGCCGTCGCTCGGAGCGCCGCCGCCCGCAGGCCGTAGGGGGTCAGCTGCGTCTCGTAGGTCGGCGGCTGGTCGAGTGCGAAGCTCAGGTTCGAGTGCTCGGCCAGCTTGGCGGCCCCCTCGATCCACGTCCGGTGCAGCATGCCGGCGTGCACCGAGTCGAGCGTGCCCTCGAGGCCCTGGAGCCAGTTGCAGGGGATCCGCGAGACGCACCAGAAGCGGTGCAGCTCCTCGTCGGCGAAGGGGAGGTCGGGGAAGGGCGGCGCCTCGGCGCCCCCCAGCCACACCCAGGCGAGGCCGCCGGTCTCGCAGACAGGGAAGTGGACCACTGGCACGCTGCTGGCGAAGGCCTCCTTGCGTGTGGTCTGGTTGGGCACGTCGACCACCGTGCCGCTCACGTCGATCGCCCACCCGTGGTAGATGCAGCGCAGGCAGTTTCCCTCGGTGCGCGCCAGCAGCAGCGAGGCGCGCCGATGCGGGCAGAGCTCGTCGAGGAAGCCGATCTGGCCGTCCTCGCCCCGAAAGGCGACGTAGTTCTCGCCCAAGAGGCGCACCGGCATCGGACGCTCGCCGTGCATCAGGTGCTCCGACATGGCGAACGGGATCCAGTAGTTCTCCGCCATGAGACGGCCCAGCGGCGCGTCGCCCTCGACGCGGGTGATCAGTTCGTTCTCCGCCTGGGTTGTCATGGCCCCTCCTCTATCTCCCTCACAAGCGCGGTGCGCCTGTTCGGCACGATGCTCGCCTAACCCCTCGGGCCAGGTTCGCAGTTAGTGTGTACTGACCGGTCAGATTGACAACTACTTGACTTGACATGCTAGCGTTCAAACGCGTCACTCGACCGTACCATCGAGCCCACTCCGTGAGCCCGAGTCTGGAAGGCTGGCATTCGGTGCAGGAATCGGAGGACTGATCATGGCTCGCTACCCCAAGCCCGCAGAAGGCAGTTGGACCCAGCACTACCCGGAGCTCGGCACCGAGCCGGTGTCCTACGAGGATTCGATCTCGCCGGAGTTCTACGAGCTCGAGCGCGAGGCGATCTTCAAGCGGTCGTGGCTCCAAGTGGGACGG
>JADGOD010000214.1 GCA_017883125.1 Acidimicrobiales bacterium | reverse complement strand
CATGAGCCGGCGGTCAGCCTCGCCGAGGAGCTCGTTCGTCTCACCCCTCAGCCGCTCCAGCACGTCTTCTTCGCCGACTCCGGGTCGGTGTCCGTGGAGGTTGCACTCAAGCTGGCCGTGCAGTTCCAGATCGAGGCCGGCCACGCCGGACGGCATCGGTTCTTGGCCCTCCGGGGCGGCTACCACGGCGACACCATCGGAGCGATGAGCGTCTGCGACCCGGTCGACGGCATGCACTCGGCCTTTCCGTCCCTGGTTCCTGAGCAGGTCTTCGTGCCGCGCCCACCAGCTGCGAAGGTCGTCGACGGCGCCCTCGTCGCCGATGACGAGGCGGTAGATGCCTGGGTCTCGGTCCTCAGGGAGGCGGTCGAGCAGCATCGAGACGAGCTCGCCGGGATCATCGTCGAGCCCGTGCTCCAAGGGGCCGGTGGCATGTTCGTCTACGCGCCGAGGTGCCTGGAAGAGATGCGCCGGATGGCCGACGAGCACGGCATCCTGCTGATCTTCGACGAGATCGCCACCGGCTTCGGCCGGACCGGCAAGCTGTTCGCTGCCGAGTGGGCCGGCGTCGCACCCGACGTGATGTGCGTCGGCAAGGCACTGACCGGTGGCTACATGACGCTCGCCGCCGTTCTGTGCACCGCCGACGTTGGCTCGGTGATCACCCGCTCCGGGCACGGTGCGCTTCTCCATGGCCCGACGTTCATGGCCAACCCACTTGCCTGCGCCGTCGCTGGAGCGTCCGTCGGCTTGCTCAACGGCACGTGGTCGAACCAGGTTGCTGGGATCGAGGCGTCACTCGTCGAGTCCCTCACGCCCGCAGAGGAGCTCGAGTCCGTCCGAGAGGTCCGTGTGATCGGTGCGGTTGGTGTCATCGAGCTCTCGGGCCCCGTCGACGTGCCGGCGGTCACCCGGGCCGGCCTCGAGCAGGGGGTGTGGCTGCGGCCGTTCCGGAACCTCGTCTACACGATGCCCCCCTACATCAGCACGACGACCGACATCAGGACGATCGGCTCAGGGATGATCGCGGCGATCAAGGAGGTGCACGGCTGATGGGAGCGATGCAGGAGTGGCTTGCGCAGGCCGCCGAAGACCGACAGAGCACTGGCATCATCCGGCGGGCCGAGAGCGCACCGTCTGGCAGCGTCGAGCCACTCGATCTCGCCTCCTACGACTACCTTGGCCTGGCAGCGGACAGCCGCCTCCACGCGGCAGCCATCGCGACGATCAAGAGCGTTGGAACCGGAGCGCGAGCGTCACGCGTGGTCACCGGGACCGTGGCCGCGCATGTCGAGCTCGAGCGCGAGCTGTGCTCGTTGACCGCACAGCCCGCTGCCCTGGTCTTCTCCAGCGGGTATACGGCGAATCTCGGAGTCCTGACTGCGCTGGGGAGTTCCGACACGCTCTTCCTCACCGATCAGCACATCCATGCCTCGCTCATCGACGGTGCCCGCCTCGCCCGAGGATCGGTCCAGATCTTCCCGCACGCTGATCTGGGAGCCCTGGAGCGGGCACTGGCCGCCAGGACGATGAAGAGGGCGATCGTGGTCGTCGAGTCCATCTACTCGGTCTTCGGCGACGCGGCAGACCTCGCAGCGACCGCAGCGTTGTGCGCCAAGTACGACGCACTTCTGGTCGTCGACGAGGCGCACGGCATCGGTGTTGCTGGTGCCGGACGTGGCGGGGTCCACGCGGCAGGGCTCGCCGGTGCCGATCACGTCGTCATGACGGCGACGATGTCCAAGGCCCTGGGCGCACAGGGTGGAGCCGTTCTCGGCTCCCCGGTACTGCGAGAGCACCTGGTCAACACCGCTCGGACCATGATCTTCGACACCGGCCTGGCCCCAGCTTCGGCGGCGGCGGCGGCTGAGGCATGCAGGATCATCGCCAACGAGCCGCAGCTCGTCGCGGCCGTCGAGCGCAACGCCGGGATCATCGCTGAGGTGTGCGGCATCGAACGCTCTGACGGGGCCGTGCAGTCGATTCCCCTCAGGTCACCAGAAGCCGCAGTTCGGGTCACCGCCGCCCTCCGTGAATCCGGTGTCCTTGTGGGATGCTTCCGGCCACCGAGCGTACCTGACGGCATCTCCCGGATTCGGATCACTGCCAGCGCGGCCCTCGACCCGCCGCAGGCGCTGCGGGCGGCGCGTCTGATCGCGTCCGCTGTCGCCAGCGACTCGGCACATGCGTGAGCCAGCTCTCTGACGGCGATCTGCGGGGTACGCAGTGACGACACCGATCCTCTTCATCACGGGCACCGACACTGGTGTCGGCAAGACCATCGTCACCGCCGCGCTCGCCGGCTCATTGGCGGTGCGACCGAACGGGCGAGGTCAGCCCATCTCGTCGATCGTGGTCGACAAGCCGGTCCAGACGGGTGCCTCGGGCGAGGAGCCGGCCGACGTCGAGGTGGTCAGCCACCTCGCCGGCGTCAGCGGGACCAGTGAGGGGATCAGGCTGCGGCGCCCGATGGCACCTGTGGCCGCTGCGAGATACGACGGTGCAACCCTTCCGACCATCGAGGAGCATGCCACCCGCATACGGGGACTCGCCGAGAGATATGACCGCGTCTTGGTCGAGGGCGCCGGAGGTCTTCTGGTCCAGCTTGACGGTGCCGGGCAGACGATTGCCGACCTCGCCTCGGAGCTCGCCGATGGGGCAGCGGTCATCATCGTCTGTCGCAGCGGCCTAGGAACCCTCAATCACACTGAGCTCACCCTTGAATCCCTGCGACGTCGCGGCCTGCCGATCGCCGGGATCGTCATCGGATCGTGGCCTGACCGCCCTGACGACATCGACCTGGACAACAGGAGGTACCTTTCGTCGCTCGACGTGCCGCTGCTCGCAGCGATCCCGGAGAACTCCTCACGTCTCGACCCCGAGGTATTCCGCGTCAATGCCGAAGGATGGTTCGACTCGCTGCCGTGACCCATCGACGAGGCGCGATCGGTGAGTTCGTCGCTTGAGCATCGAAGCGACATCGTCAGCTGGCTCCAGCCACCGGCACGCCAACGCCCCCTTCGCTCCGGTTGCGGGATCATGGCCGAGTCCCTTGCTGAGGATCTTCCTCTCAAGGATTGGCTCGACCAACCGTGAGCTGCGCCTTCGAGGCTCCCTGGCTGGCCCACTCCATCCACGTCAGCCTCGACAAGGCGATCTCACTCAGACTGACCCCGTTCCTGTGGGGCGATGGGCGCAGGTCATTGACCTCCGATCCTGAAGGAAGCAGACTCGCCTCCATGTCCATCTCCCGGAGGCCAAGGGCACGTCGGTCAGCACTCGGCATGCTCTTGGCCACAGGGATCCTGGCGGCATCGTGTGGCGGGACCACCAGCGCCGCATCGACGGTGGCCTACGGCACCGGCGAGCTGAGCGGGGTCCACTGCCGCACGGTCGGGGGGATGCAGCTCTGCGGGGGCCTTCTCCCGGCACCGAGAGGGGTCACCGATCAGATCGTCCTCGAGAGGCGCACGGCGGCCGCAGGAGGGGTCCTCAGCGGTGACCTGGTGGTGAAGAACAGCTCAGGTTCGGTGATCAACCTGCGTGACCGGAGCGGCTGCCAGCCGTCCTACGCCGTCGTGCTCACCGGCGCCCACCTCGATGCAGCCGCTGGATTCTCCTCGATGTGCATCTCGAAGCCGCTGGTGATCCCCACCGGGACGACGAAGTTCCCCGTGCAGGTCATCACCACCTATCAGATGTGCGTGCAGCTCGACGGCTCTCGTCCTGCCGGAAAGGCGATCAGAGCCTGTACTCCGACGGGCCCGCCACCGCTGCCAGCGGGCCGCTATCACGCAGTCCTGGTCGGCGATCACGCCGCGCTCCCTCCGGCGGCGGCGTCGGTGACGCTCACGGCGAGCCCGTGAGCGGTGCGGTGGCTCTCGTGGTGAGGCGCGTCCGCCAACTGGTCTCCCGATGAACGAGAGGCTCGCCGCTCAGATCCGTGGGTGCCTGCTGGCGGGGGCGGCGGGTGACGCGCTGGGCGCTCCCATCGAGTTCGCCACCTGGGAGGAGATAGCAGGGACCTTCGGGCCCGAGGGGGCCACGGAGATCCTCCCCCCGGGCCGGTTCACCGACGACACCCAGATG
>JADGOD010000213.1 GCA_017883125.1 Acidimicrobiales bacterium | reverse complement strand
TCCGCGGGTCAGGTGTCTCGGTGACGGCGTTCTGCCCGGGGGCGTTCGCCTCCGGGTTCCAGGCGACCGCCCACGTCGAAGAGTCGAGGTTGGTCAAGGGCCGTAAGCTCCCGAGCGCCGAGGAGATGGCCGAGGCAGCTTTGCGGTCCATGCAGCGGGGCGAGGTGGTGGCAGTTCCGGGCCTCGCCAACAAGGTCGGGGCGTTCATGCCCAGACTCACCCCCCGGCCCATCATGCGCCGAGTCGTCAGCTTCATCCAGCGGGAGGTCTGAATCGCCGGCGGCCACCGGGACCGCTGATGCCCTGCGAAGTAGAGTGCCGTTGTTCGTCGAGCGGCTGGGTGGCTGTCTCGGCGGCATCGATGACGAGAGGGGACCGATGACCACGCCGAGGGTGGAGAACGAGGCATTCGAGGCGCTCCTTCATGAGCAGCGCCGGTTCAGCCCCTCCGAGGCCTTTGTCCAGCAGGCGAATGCCACCGCCGAACTCTATGCGGAGGCCAATGCAGATCCCGAGGCGTGGTGGGCCGAAGAGGCCCGGCGCCTCACGTGGTCGACGCCCTTCACCAAGGTCCTCGAGTGGGACGCTCCGTTCGCTCGGTGGTTCAGCGATGGGACGCTCAACGCCTCCGTCAACTGCCTCGACCGCCATGTCGAGGATGGTCGTGGCGAGAAGGTGGCGCTGCACTGGGTGGGGGAGCCTGAGGGCGACCGGCTCGCCATCACCTACTCCGAGATGTTGGCCAAGGTCTCGAAGGCGGCCAACGCCCTCACGAGTCTCGGGGTCCAGGCGGGAGACCGGGTGGCGATCTACATGCCCATGATCCCTGAGGCCATGGTCGCCATGTTGGCCTGTGCGCGGATCGGAGCACCTCACTCGGTGATCTTCGGCGGGTTCTCCGCCGAGGCCCTCGCTGATCGGATCCTCGATGCTGATTGCCGTGTGGTCATCACCGCCGATGGCGGGTTTCGCCGGGGCGTGGCGGCTGGGCTCAAGGTGCAGATCGACGACGCGCTGAAGCTCTGCCCGGACGTCGACCGAGTGCTCGTCGTCCGCCGAACCGGACAGGACGTCACCTGGGTCGAAGGTCGTGATCGGTGGTGGCACGAGGTCGTCGACCCCCAGCCCTCGGTGCACGAAGCACAGGCGTTCCCGGCGGAGCACCCGCTCTACATCATGTACACCTCGGGGACGACGGCGAAGCCGAAGGGGATCTTCCACACGACAGGTGGCTATCTGACGCACACGGCGACGACGCACCGCTACGTGTTCGACGTGAAGCCCGAGACCGACATCTTCTGGACCGCAGCGGACATCGGTTGGGTGACCGGACACAGCTACATCGTCTACGGGCCGATGACGAACGGGGTGACCCAGGTCATGTACGAAGGCACCCCTGATGCGGGGGGCCAAGATCGATGGTGGCGGATCATCGAGGAGTACGGCGTGACCATCCTCTACTGCGCCCCCACGGCGATCCGGACCTTCATGAAGTGGGGTGACCACCTTCCTGCGAGCCACGACCTCACGTCGCTGCGGCTGCTGGGCTCGGTCGGCGAGCCCATCAATCCCGGGGCATGGATGTGGTACCGAACCCACATCGGTGGTGATCGCTGTCCGATCGTCGACACCTGGTGGCAGACCGAGACGGGTGGGATCATGATCACGCCGCTCCCAGGTGTGACCGCCACCAAGCCGGGTGCTGGGATGGTCCCGTTCCCCGGGATCAGCGCTGATGTCGTCGACAACGACGGAGCGAGCGTCAGCAATGGGCAAGGGGGGCTCCTGGTGATCACCCGTCCCTGGCCGGGCATGCTCAGGGGCATCTGGGGTGATGAGGAGCGGTACAGAGAGACGTACTGGTCCCGCTTCGACGGCGTCTACTTCGCAGGCGATGGCGCCAAGCGAGACGAGGACGGAGACCTGTGGCTCCTCGGTCGCGTCGACGATGTGATGAACGTCTCTGGGCATCGACTCTCAACCGCTGAGGTCGAGCACGCCATCGTCGGTCACCCAGCTGTCGCCGAGGCGGCTGTGGTCGGGGCGTCGGATGAGATGACGGGCCAGGCCATCGTGGCGTTCGTCACGCTGAAGGCGGCCAACCAGGTCGCCAGCGGAGGTGAGGCTGCGCTGATCGAGGAGATCCGCAACCACATCGCTCAGGTGATCAGCCCCATCGCTAAGCCTCGCCAGATCATCCTCACCCCGGATCTCCCCAAGACCCGCTCGGGCAAGATCATGCGGCGCCTTCTCCGAGACGTGGCGGAGCACCGAGCGCTTGGCGACGTGACCACGCTGACTGATCCCGCAGTGGTCAAGATGATCGACGAGCTCATGGCCAGCCACGGCGAAGAGGAGTGACGGCCGCACGTGGTGGCCAGATCCTTCGCGGCCCGGCCGAGCGGGTCTCAGCGGGGAGGGAGCTTGACCTCGTGGAGGGCGCCTGTGTCGACGTCGAAGACGAAGCCTCTGATCTCGACATGGACGAGGGCCGCTTCGGCGTTCAGCCGCTCGGCGGTTAGCACCACGTTCTCTGCGGGATCGCGGAACGAGCCGAACGCCAAGTGACTCGTGATGCCGGTGTCGGCGACGATCGATGAGCGCAGCGCATCCTCGTCGAGCCCGTGGAGGCCGCAGCGGGTGTGGTGGATCAGCATGATCCGCTCGGTGCCGAGCGTCCGCTGGGAGAGCACGAGCGATCGAACCACGTCATCGGTGGCGACTCCGCCGGCGTTGCGGAGGATGTGGGCCTCACCAAGATCGAGATCGAGGGCCCCGAAGAGGTCGAGCCGTGAGTCCATG
>JADGOD010000029.1 GCA_017883125.1 Acidimicrobiales bacterium | reverse complement strand
TGGGCTGATCCCGATCGCTCTCGGCATCAGGGCGCTCATCGCTCTCGCTCGGCGCACCCCTGCGGACCGCTCGGTGCCGCCCGCATCCGGGTTCTTCTCCTCGCTGGGCGTGACGCTCTCCCTCAGCGGGGACAACGTCGCCGTCTACCTGCCGATCCTCGCCACCGGCGGGCTTGTCGGCGGCACCGTGGCGGTCGTCACGTGGCTGGTGGCGGACCTCGTGCTCATCGCTGCGGCGCTCTCGATGGCCAGCCACCCGAAGGCCCGATCCGGAGCGGCTCGGATCGGGCCGCTCCTCCTGCCGATCATCTATCTCCTCGTCGGTCTCGTCGTGCTGTACCGAGCAGGCACGCTCTGAAGCTTGGGTGTCGGTGCTACGAGACCGGGCTCATGCCGCCGTCGACGTTGAGCCCCGCTCCCGAGATGAACGAAGAACGGGGCGAGAGGAGGAACGCTACGACGTCAGCGAACTCGCGTGCGGTCCCCACCCGACCGAGCGGAATGTCGTTGCTCGTGGCCAAGTTGGCGTAGAGCTCGTCCAGCGTCGTTCCCAGTGCCTCAGCCCGACGGACCCACTGGCTCGACTCGATGAGACCGATGAGCACGGCGTTCACCCGCACGCCGTCGGGGCCCAGGTCTCTCGAGAGCGCCTTGGTGAGGGCAAGTCCCGCCGCCCGCGTGATCGAGGTCGGCGCCGATGCGGCTGCCGGAGCCTTCCCCGAGATGGACAGCACGTTGAGGATCGAACCGTGAGGGGAGTCCGCGAGGTGCGTCGCGCACAGCCGGCTCAGGCGAACCGCGGCGAGGAGCTTCAGATCGAGGTCTGCGGACCAGTCGGCGTCGGTGGTCTCAGTGACCTTCATCACTGCGGTTTGACCCGCGTTGTTCACCAGGCCGTCGAGGCGGCCGAACCTCTCGAGCGTCGCCGCCACGAGGTGTTCGAGCTGCTCAGGGTCGGTGACATCGCACGCACGGGCCAAGACGTCGCCATCGAGGGCTTCGAGCTCGGCCTCTGCGGTGGTGAGGCGACCGGCGTCGCGTCCGCACAGGGCCACCTTGGCGCCTTCTCCAACGAGCGTCCGGCAAAGCGCGAGCCCGAGGCCGTCGCTCCCACCGGTCACCAGCACCACTGAGTCTCGAAGTCCAAGGTCCACTAGCTGCTCCTCTGCTCGTCGGCTCGCAGGGAGAAGACCCTGATCTCCCGCGTCGTTCTTGATCCATAGGCTCGGTACGGCCGGGCCGCCTCTTCGAACATCGCCCAGCCCTCCGCCCGCTCCGGCCCCTCCAGCATCGTCGCCGTGACGGGGTACCTCACCCCGGCGATGGTGACGTGCGCTCGGGTGGCCTTGAGAAGGTTCGTGCTCCACGCCGGGTGGTGCTCCTGGCCGAAGTTCGAGCCGACCACCAGGATCCTGTCCCCGTCGAGCAGGTAGACCAGCGGCGTCGAGCGGGCTGCCCCGCTGCGCGCTCCTGTGGTCTCGAGTACCAGGAGCGGGGTCCCGAAGGGTCCGAGCGCCGTGAACCGGCCGCCGCTCCTCGTGAGGACCCAGCGGTCGAGCGGCACCATCGTGCGCACGACCCATGAGCCGACCGATGTCGACACCAGCCACTGGCCGGCCCGGGCGAGCTTCGTGTCGCTCCGGCCCCAGCGAACGTCGGGGAACCCCCCTGATCCTTCCTCCATAGATCCATCCTCGCGCCCGGAGCGGCGCTCATCGACCTCTTCCCCGTCAGCAGCGCTCTTCCAGATGATCCCCGGTATCGTCGGCGAATGGCTGATGATCAGGTTCCTGATGCGATCACAGCCGATCGGGAGGACCCCGACGAGGCGGCCGGAGCGAACCGGCTCGTCTCCCGGCTCTCGTGGGTGGTCCTCCTCGAGTGGCTCGGCGCCGGGGCGGTCCTCCCGCTCCTGCCCCTCTACCTGCGTCAGCACGGCATGTCCTCGGGCTTCGTCGGGTTCACGATGGCGTCGTTCTACTTCGCCGGCCTCGTCGTCCAGTTCCCCGCCGGGAGGCTCACCGACCGCATCGGCCGGCGGCCGATCCTGATCGCAGGCCTGCTCGCCTACGGCCTGGCGTCGTTGGGCTACCTCCTGCCGACCACGCCAGGGCTGTTCCTCGCCCTTCGCTTCATCCAGGGAGGCGCCGCCGGCGCGGTCGAGGTCGCCGCCCTCGCACTCGTCTCCTCGGCGATCCCGATCAGCCGGAGGGGTCGAGCGACGTCGAGGATCTACTCGGGGCAGTTCATCGGCATCTTCATCGGTCCCGTGCTCGGTGCGCTGGTCGGGGTCAAGCACATGGGCGTGCTCTTCGCCGGGACCGCCGCCCTCTGCACCCTGGCGGCGATACCCGTGCTCACCAGCTCGGTCATCAAGGTCCACGACCAGGTCAGGATCGAGCGCCACGTGGCGCTCGAGAAGATCATCGTCGGCCCGGTGATGATCGGCGCCATCCTCGCCGGCGTCGCCCTCGGGCTGGCCACCGGGGTCTACGAAGCGTGCTGGAGCCTGCTGATGGATCTCCGAGGTGCGAGCCAGCTCCAGATCGGGCTGTCGTGGACCGTCTTCTCGCTCCCCTACATCTTCTTGATCCGAGCGGGCGGATGGATGGCCGACCACCGCGACCGGAGGGTCCTGGTGATCGGTGGCCTCCTCGTCATGCTGGGGATGCACCTGATCTGGCCGCACATCTACATCGTCAACCTCATGATCGTCCTCAACATCATCGAGGCGGTCGGCTTCTCGCTGGTGATCCCCTCGATCCAGTCCCTGCTCACCGAGGGTAGGGACCCCGGCGAGCTCGGCCGGATCCAGGGGGTCTACGCCACCACCAGCACGGCATCGATCGCCGTCTCGGCCACCGTCGCCGGCGTGCTCTTCGGGATCGCCCCGTGGATCCCGTTCACCCTAGCCGCCACCCTCGGTGTGGGCATCGTCATCGCCCTCTCTGTCCTCTGGCGGAACGCGCCCGGCAAGGTCGACCCCACCATGGCGGCCCCGGGTGCGGGCGCCCGGTGAGCGCCGCGACGCCGGCCGTCAGAGACGACGAGCGACGAGGACGAGGACCTGGGAGTCCGCGTCGAGAGGTGCCCCCGCCCGGGAGGTCGCGCTCTCCACGATGAGGTGGTGGCGCTCGAGGAGCGCTGCCCACTCCTCGAGCGAGGGGAGCCGTAGCTTCAGGACGCGCTCGGTGGCCACACCGGCCCGTTCGACGATCCGGTTCACGACGAGACGGCCCGAGGTCGCATCGAACCGCGACGAGTCGGTCTGGGTCTCTCCCTCGATCACGACCGACACCGGACCCGCCTCGGCGTCGATCGCTCGCACGACACCGTCGCGATGGAGGGTGTCGATCACCAGCGGGGCTCCGTGCCTCAGCGACGCCGACATCGAGGCGAGCACCGCGTCGTTGGCGGCATCGTCGAGGAACCCCCAGGTGTTGAACCACAGGTACGCCCCGTCGAAGGCGCTGTCTTCTCCGAGGTCCCGGACATCCATGTGACGCCACGTCACCTTGACGCCCCGAGCGGCGGCCGAGTCCTCGGCTCGTACGATCTGATCCTGATCGACATCCACCCCGGTGACGTCGAACCCGACCGCGCTCAGGCGGACGGCGATCCTCCCGTCCCCGCAGCCGCCGTCGAGGACACGGGCGCCCGGCTCGAGGCCAAGGAGACCGATCAGCTCGGCCGCCTCGTCGTCCGCCCGCTCGTTGGTGAGGTGGTGTCGGTGGAAGAAGTGGTCGTCGGCCGTGAAGCGCGCATCGAACTCGCCACTCGGCTCCGTCACGGGTCAGCCACGACGTGAGGGTTCAGGACCAAGACGCGGAGGGGCTCATGAGAGCCACGCCTGGGTGAGCCACCAGATGCCCTGCTCTTGGCCGAGCGCCGCTCCACCCGAGGGGGTCTTCGGGTTGTTCCAGTTCTGGACGTTTGGCTTCGAGACCAGGGCCCAGGACGTTCGATCGAGCCAGATGTACGGCAGGTCGACGGCCAGGCGCTGGTTGACCTTCGCGAACGCCTGGACCTGGGTGTTGCGATCGGTGCTGGCCATCCCGGTGAGGAACGCCTGCTCGATCTGAGGATCGTCGTTGCGGGCCAGGTTCACCGAGATCCCAGTCTTGTTCAGCGTCTCGGTCGAGAACCACACGTAGTTCAGATCTGGACTCATGCCCCCGAACTGGCTCCAGGCGGTGGCCTGGTACGTGCCGAACAGGGCGTCGTTGATGAGCACGTTCTGCTGCATGGTCTTGAGGGTGACCGCCACGCCGATGTTCTTCATCACCTGCTGGTAGTACTCGCCCTGACGGATCCCCTGCGGGGTGGCGAGCACGTTGAGGGTGAACGACAGCGCCGCGCCCTTTTGCTTCTTGTACGCTGCCGCCGCCTTCTTGGCCTTCGCGGGGTCGTACTTCGGATACGGGACGTTCGTGTAGTACGGCGAGTCCTTCTCGTAGATCCCGGTGCTCGGCGTGTTCACCCCCTGGTCGATGATCTTGGCGTACGCCGCACCGCTGGTGCCCATCGCGAGGACCTTGCGTGCGTTGGCATCGTCGAACGGAGCCTTGGCGACGTTGAGCATCACCATGTTCAACGCCGGCGAGCCCACCATGGTGCCGACGTTGTTGGTGTAGCTCCACTGGCGGTTCCCGCGGAACGACTTGATGGCGCTCGGGTCCACCGAGTGCAACATGTCGATGGTCCCCGACTGGAGCGCCTGGGCGCGGGCCTGCTCGTCGGGGATCGGCTTGAAGGTCACCGAGCCGAGGTAGGGAAGACCGGGTCGCCAGTAGGTCGGGTTGGCCGTTGCGGTGAAGTGGTCGTTGGGGATCCACTCCTTGAAGACGAAGGGGCCGGTGCCGACCGGGTTGTCGGTCCCACCGTTCGGAGCGTTCAGCATCGAGGGGGCCGTCACGAAGCTGATCTGCTGCTCGGCCAGGGTGAACGGGAAGGTCACCCATGGGTTCTTCATGGTGATCGTGACCGAGAGCGGCCCGCTCTGGGCGTAGCTGTCGATGAGGGGTCGCAGGGCGATGCCCGTCAGCGGGCTGGTCACCTGGGCGACGACGTTCTGGAGGAGGGCCGCTCCGTCACACGGCGTGCCGTCGTGGAACGCGACGTTCGGCCTGAGCGTGATCGTCCACTTCGTGTAGTCGCTGTTGGGCGTGACCGACTCGGCGAGATACGGGGCGACGGCTCCCTTGGCGGTGATCATCAAGAGGGGATCGAAGACCGCACGGGCGTACATGAACCCCGAGGTGTCGAACCGCCCGGTGGAGGGGTTGAACCCCTGCTGCTCGGAGGTCACCCCGACGATGAGGTGTCCACCGCGCTTGGGCTTCTTCGACGAGATCCCGTTGCGGCCCGCACCGTTGGTCTGGACTGCTCCGGCGAGGCCGGCCCCTGCGACGTCCACTGCAGCGCCACCGACCACGAGACCCGAGGCGGTGATCGCCGATCGGGTGAGGAATGACCTGCGATCGAACCCGTTGCTCACCGTCGAGACCCCCCTCGATTCTGACGTCACGCTTGCGGTCGGCTCCGCTATTCCTACCACCTGGGCCGAGAGACGTTCGGGGTGCCACCCGAAGCCAGGGGGGTGTCGCCGGCCCCCACGGGGAGGGCAGCCCGGGGGCCGGCGACACCGAGGACTCCTAGGCGCCCCTGCGGTCCATGCCGCCAGGGCCACCGAACCTCGGCGCGCCACCGGGCGCCATCTGTCCAGCTGCGGGCTTGCCGATGTTCACCGATGTGGCGTCGAGCGTGGTGTGGTTCGCTGCGATCGAGCCTTCCGCCCGGATCATCTGGCCGACGGTGACGTCAGCGAGTGACGCAGCGGAGCCGCCCTTCGCGTAGGTGGTCGACGAGCTCACCGAGACCGTCCGCCAGAATCCCTCTTCGTCGATGATGGTGATGGTGTTGCCGTTCACGGCCGTGACGGTGCCACCGATCCGGGGGACGTCGATCCGGACTGAAGCGACCGTCGTCGAACCCACCGCGGTGAGTTGGAGATCCACCCGGGCACCGACGGTGACGTCAGAGGCGGTGGCCGGGCTCGATCCCTTCGTGAACGTGGTCGACGAGCTGATCGTGTAGGTCGTCGCCGTGCCACCGAAGCCGGTGATCGTGATCGACGTTGGGGTGACCGCCGTCACCGTCCCACGAGCGCCGTCGCGGTCCATCCCTGGACCGGCGTGGGCTCCCGCAGGTGGCGGCGTGGGCGACGTGGAGCCGGACGTCGCGGCGGAGGCGATGCCGACACCGCCGGCGACGAGCCCGACGGCGATCGCGGCCGTCGCTGCTGCCTTCTGCACTGAGGCCCGGAGAGGCTGTCTCGACATCGTGTTCTCCTTAAGAGGTCGTCTCCCCCGCTGGAGCTCAGCGAGGACTCCCTCCACGATGCGCGATGATTCCAAGGGGACCTCAAGAGGGCGCTAAGAGCGCCATAAGAACTCGTCGGTGGCGGATGGATCCTCGATCCGCCACCATGGGGTCCGAGTGGGCTAGATATTCACGAGAGAGGCGACCTGGTCGCCTCGAGGGCGGAGGGTGATGAGCGCGCAGAGAGAAGGCGGCCAGGTGGGACCTCGGCACGGTCCGAGGTCTCCTCATGGATCACCTCGTGGTTTCGGCTACTGCCCCACGTTCTCCTGCGCCTGGCCTCGCCCGTCGCTGCGACGGGACTCCGCCGGCGGCGGGAGAGAGGAAGATCTGGGCGCTGACGGCGGCGGAGCGCAGTAGCGACATGTATCGGGACGTCATCAAGGAGGCAGTGTGACCACGACAGTCGATCCCCTGCAGGGGATCCCAGAGGAGGACCTGGCGTTCCACCTCGAGCAGCACGGGATCGACTACATCCCGCCAGCCGAGCGATGGGCGACGCCGCGCGACATCGCCGGCCTGTGGGCCGGAGCGAGCGTCAACGTCGAGTACTTCATCTACGGGGCCATCCTCATGGGGTTCGGCTTCAGCTTCTGGCAGACCCTGAGCCTGATCATCATCGGGAACCTCTCGTGGTTCCTCGTCGGGCTGTGCTCGCTCCAGGGCCCACAGACCGGAACGACGGTGTTCGGCACCAACCGGGCCAGCTTCGGCCCACAAGGGTCCAAGTTCGTCGCCTTCTTCAACTGGATCACCATGCTGGGCTTCGAGGTCGAAGGGCTCATCCTGATCGTCGGCGCCTCGCTGGTCCTCACGTCCAAGGCGGGGTTCCACGCCGGCACGCCGGCCAAGGTGATCGTGATCTTGGCCGCCGTCGGAATCCAGATCATCCTCCCGTTCCTGGGCCACGCCACCATGGTGAAGGTCCTCAAGACGCTGGTGATCCCCTTCGCCGTCATCTTCCTCGTCCTGCTGGTCTTCTCCTGGGGCCACGCGCACACCGGGATCAAGGCGGCTCCCTACGTCGACTGGCGCCTCTGGACCGCGGGACTTGCCTTCTCCATCACCTTGTCGGGGCTGGGCTGGACCGAGTGCGGCAACGACTACTCGCGCTACCTCGATGTGGACGTCCCCCGGGGCAAGGTCGTCGGATGGCTGTTCCTCGGCACCGCCATCCCCCAGGCGCTGATCATGACGCTCGGCGCGCTGGTCTTCACCTTCATCTCCAACCCCACGGTGTGGAACGGCTCCAACCCCTTCGCGGCCTTGCAGAACCAGCACGCCATCCCGAGCTGGTTCGTGGTGGTCTTCTTGATCTTCACGATCCTGCAGCTCTTCGGGATCAACAGCCTGGACCTCTACTCCTCAGGCGTCACGCTCCAGGCGCTCGGTCTCAAGCTGAAGCGATACCAGGCGGTCGTGCTCGACAGCGTGATCTGCCTCGGGATCACCTTCTACGCCGTGTTCAGCTCGAAGTTCTCGATCTACCTCAAGGACTTCGTCGACCTCGTGATCATCTGGATCGCCCCATGGTGCGCGATCTACCTCGTCGACTGGGCGATGCGCAAGTACCGCTACGTGCCGGCAGAGGTCCAGAAGACCGACCACTCCAGCATCTACTGGGCCTCCGGC
>JADGOD010000212.1 GCA_017883125.1 Acidimicrobiales bacterium | reverse complement strand
GATCTGAGCAAGCCAGGCCACTACGTCCACTGGGGCTTCATCCAGATCTCGGTGTCGAACCTGATCGTCATCGGGCTCATGGCCGTCACCTTCTTCGCAGCGCTGCTGATCCCGTTCCACCGCCGAGGAGGCCGTTCATGAACGACGCCCGAGAGCCGGAGTCCGTGACTCCCGCCATCCACGAAGAGGACAGCTCTCAGTGGACGGCCCGCATCCGAAACTCCCTCGTGCGGGCCCTGCCGCCTGAGCGGCTGATCCCCGACCGCCAGCCGTCCTACATGGCCTCGTGGATCTACATCTTCGGCGCCCTGACCATCGCAGCGCTGACGATCGTCATCCTCACCGGAGTGGTCTTGTCGCTGGAAGGCCCGATGTGGTGGCATCTCTCCTCCGTTGGCCTCTTCGTCAACTCACTGCACCTCTGGAGCGTCGAGCTCTTCTTCTTCTTCATGGTGATCCACCTGTGGGGGAAGTTCTTCATGGCCGCTTGGCGGGGTAACCGCCAGCTGACCTGGATGACCGGTGTGATCACCTTCGCGGTGTCGATCGGCGCCGCATTCACCGGCTACGTCTCGCAGACCAACTTCGACTCTCAGTGGATCGCCACACAGGCCAAGGACGGCATCAACTCCACAGGGATCGGTGCGTTCTTCAACGTGATGAACTTCGGTCAGATGCTGATGTGGCACATCGTCCTGCTGCCGGCCGGCGTGGTGCTCATCACCGGCCTGCACATCCTCATGGTCCGCCGGCGCGGCATCGTGCCCCCGATCGAGCTCGATGAGAACGGCCGCGTGGTGCGTGAAGCGGCGAGCGATACATCCGTATCGACGAACGAGGAGGTGGCTGTCTGATGGCGAAGAATCGTCGATTCAATCCCGACCGGGACGTCAATCCTTGGAAGGGCGCCTATCGCCCCTACGACTTGGCTAAGGAGGTCATCATCTGCTTCGTCGTCGTCGCCGTGATGGTGATCGGCCTCGCCGTCATCTTCGGATCACCCGACGACAAGGCGGTGACGATCCAGCGATGGTCGAACGCCGATCAGGTCGACTTCGCCACGACGGCGATCACCGAGCTGGACGGCACCAGCGGCACGGCGACCTACGGCCCGCCGTACAACTCGACGCCTGACGCCAGTCAGAAGGTCGGACCGGTCTCGCTGGAGTCGATCGCCGGCGTCCACATCCCGGTGAACCCTGCCCAGGACTTTGTCCTTGGGCCACTGTCGACCGTGCCGAACGCACCCGTGCTGAACGCCGCGCTCTCCGCCTACAACGCGGCGTCATCCGCTCAGCAGCAGAAGTGGGACGCCGCCTACGAGGAGGCGGTGACGAAGGCCACTGTGAACAACGGCAAGATCGTCGTGCCGGCGGGCGACTACGGGCCGGTCGCCGTGATGATCAGCTCGTTGACCTCGATGGCACAGTCCGGAGCGCTGGACACCTCGATGATCAACCAGGACCACTTCTACGGGACGGACTACACCAAGTCGCTGCTCTTCGTCGCTGACGGCACCTACTTCGCCAACCTCGGAGACGCACACCATCTCTCGGGTGGACAGTGGGGAATGATGAACGAGACGGGGAGCTTCCCCGGTCAAGCATGGCTCTGGCTCTACACGATGTGGTACCAGGTCTGGCCGTTCACCTCCTCGTGGGAACCGAACGCCGATGCACTCATCTGGGCATTGATGATGGTGCTCACGTTGATACTGCTCCTCGTCCCCTTCATCCCAGGGCTGCGGTCTATTCCGCGCTGGTCTCGCATCTACAGGCTCGTCTGGCGGAACCACTACAAGGAGCGCCGGATCTAGAAGTTGGCCTCTCCTGGGAGCAGGGTCATCCCTGCATCACGGGACCCCGCATCATCGGCGTCTGCGGATCTCTAGGAGCGCTGAACCGTTGTTGCGGAGGAGATCGAGCCACGGTCGGCGTTGCACGTCGACCTCTGGTGAGGCGACGCTCCCGTTAGAGGGTTGCTGGGGGCATCGAGGAATCACCATTTGATTTCTGTCTGAGTCACCCTCAGTATGGGTGCGTGGCAGCCGAACCCGACGGAGCAGAGCCGTCTCGGCGGGCATCGATCTTCAATGAGGTCCGCCGGCCGCGGGTGATCCGGGAGTGGAAGCATGCGCCGTGGCTTGCGGTTGCAGCCGTCGGGCTGGGCGCGTTGATGAGCCAGGTCGACGCCAGCATCGTCACGCTCGCCTATCCCACGTTGCAGCGGCACTTCGGGGTCTCGCTCGGTGCGGCCACGTGGGTTGGGCAGGCCTACCTCCTCACGGTGGTCGCCACCCTCGTCGCGTTCGGGCGCATCTCCGACATGGTGGGTCGGAAGCTGATCTACGTCTACGGCTTCGGGATCTTCCTTCTGGGCTCACTGCTGTGCGGGATCGCTCCATCCTTTGACGTCCTGGTCCTGAGTCGGGTCGTCCAGGCCGTCGGCGGATCGATGCTCCAGGCCAACAGCGTGGCCATCGTGGTGCTTGCCCTGCCCGTGGCTTCTCGAACCAAGGGCCTCGGCATACAGGCGGGTGCCCAGGCCCTCGGCCTCGCTCTGGGACCGACCCTGGGAGGGCTCCTGCTCGGCGTGGCATCGTGGCGCTGGCTCTTCCTCGTCAACATCCCGATCGGGATCGTCGCGCTCATCGCAGCCGTGATCTTCATCCCGCGCAGCCAGAGCCTGGCGAAGCTCCAGCGGCTGGATTGGCTTGGAGTCCTCTTGCTGATGGTCGCGGTCTCGACCCTGCTCGGCTCGCTGTCCTTTGCGTACTCACTCGGGTGGAGCTCGCCGCAGATCGTGGGTGGGTTCGTGGTCAGCGGGCTCAGCGGCGCATGGTTCGTCCGTCATGAGCTGCGCCATCCAGAGCCCCTGCTGGATCCGTCCCTGTTGCGGTCGACGGTCGTCCGACGTGGGCTGGTTGCGGCGACGATCAGCTACGTGGCGCTCTTCGCACTGATGCTCACCGTCCCGTTCGCCATCGAGCGCGGCCTCGACCGGGGGCCGGCGTATGCAGGCCTTGTCTTGCTGGCCCTCCCGCTGGCGATCGGGGTGTCGGCCCCGTTCGCGGGTCGAGTGGCCCAGCTGCTCGGTCGGCGCCTCGCTGCGGGGTTGGCGGGAGTCATCGGAGGGGCGGGGATCGTTCTCGCTGGTGTGGAGGTGATCCATGCCTCTCTCATGGTCGTCGGACTCGGAATCGCCGGCGTCGGATTCGGGGTCTTCAACACGTTGAACAACGCCAACGTGATGTCGGCGATCCCCGATGAGCAGACCGCGGTGGGCTCCGCGATGCTCAACACCACCCGTGGCCTCGGCACCGCTCTGGGTCTGGCGGTCGGTGGTGCGCTGTTCGTGGGCCTCGGCGGGAGCAGCATCTATGACGCGACGGTCCGCGACGCCTTTGCGTGGACCGCACTGATCATGGGCGCTGCGATGGGCGTCGCAGGCTTCTTCGGGGCGACCGCTGAAGGCGAGCTGCGCCATTCGCCGACGCCAGCAGGGATCTCGACCTGACGAGACCCGGGGTCGGGTCTCGTCAGCCCTTCGCGGGCGAGGAGCCAGTGGCGCAGTCGGCGCACCGGCCGAGGACGGCGAAGTGGTGGGGATCGACCACGAACCCCCACGTAGCGCGAGCTCCGGCGACGAGCTCATCGAAGAGCTCGGGGGGCGCTTCGATCATCGCTCCGCACCCTTGGCAGACGAGGTGGCCGTGCGCCTCGTGGCGGAGGTGGAAGGTGGCAGGGCCCTTGCCGGCATGACTGTGCTCGACCACCCCAACCTTCTCGAGCTCCTCAAGGATGCGGTAGACCGTGGACGCTGCAACGTCAGGACTTGAACGCTGGACGCGGATCGTGAGCTCCTCGGCCGTCTGGTGCCCGGGGTTCGTGGCCAAGACTTCGAGAAGCAGTCGTTTCGCCGGAGTCGATCGACCGCCTCCCGAGCGGATGGCGGAGAGGCCTTCTTCCACGATGGCTTCACTGTCGGTGCGAGGCACGCTCATCGAGCCAAGGCTAGGGCGGCGCAGGCACAGATGCGGGCGCCTGGCCATAGTGTTGGTGTTCGAGGAGGTTCATCGACATGTGGTTTTCCAACGCTCAGGTCATGGTCGGAGAATCTGAGGCGCTCGCTGGGCGATCGACTCCGGTGGAGGTCTCGTCGACTCACGTCGTCTTGGGGACCGCTCTGACCGGGCCGTTCGATCCAGGCTTGGAGATCGCCTACCTTGCTCTGGGCTGCTTCTGGGGAGCTGAGCGTTGCTTCTATCGGATGAACGGCGTCTACTCGACGGCCGTGGGATATCAGGGTGGGTTCACGCCGAACCCCACCTACGAAGAGGTCTGCTCTGGGAAGACCGGCCACACCGAGTCGGTGATGGTCGTCTTCGACCCGGCCGTCGTCACCTACGCCGAGATCCTCTCGATGTTCTTCGAGAGCCACGATCCGACCCAGGGGTTCCGACAGGGGAACGACTTGGGCACCCAGTACCGCTCCGCTCTCTTCACCACATCCGAGGCGCAGCAGCACTCGGCCGAGGCGGCGGCATCCGCGTTCGGCGACGAGCTGGAGCAGCACGGCTTCGGGCAGATCACCACGGAGATCACCCCCGCCGGGCCGTTCTACTACGCCGAGGACTACCACCAGCAGTACCTGGCGAAGAACCCGAATGGCTACTGCGGCCTCGGCGGGACAGGGGTGAGCTGCCCGGTGGGGCCCTTCCGGGGATCGTGACTCGCCGCAGGGGCTGAGGTGGTGCCCGCTCTGCTCGGGTGAGAAGGGTGCGTCAGGTCAGCGATGAGGCTCGGGCGAGCGCAGTCTCTGCCTCTGTGATGAACCGGGCCACGATGTCAGCCGCGGGGACGAGCTCGGTGATCGCTCCCACGACCTGACCGGCGGGATAACCCTCACGGCTCGGGTCGACGCCCGGAGTCGTCTCATCGCAGCCGAGGTGGAACGTCTGGCTGGCGAACGCAACACCGAGTTGCTCAGGGAAGGGCTTGAGCTCCTCGGGGTGGGCGGCGAAGTACTCGGTGGTCTGGTTGCTCAGAACACGCATCGTCTTCCCGGAGAACGCCTTGCTGATCGTGGTGTCGACCTCGCTTGATTGAAGGATTCGATCCTTGAACCCGATCACCGAGCGCGCCTCGGGCGTGGCGATGAACCGGGTTCCCACCCAGACACCGTCGGCTCCGAGGCTCAGAGAGGCGGCGAGGCCTCGGCCGTCGAAGATCCCACCTGCCGCGACGACGGGTACCGAGGAACCGACGGCATCGACGATCATCGGAACCAGGGGCATCGTCGCTATCTGTCCGGTGTGCCCACCGGCTTCGGTCCCCTGGGCGATGACGAGATCACATCCGGCATCGACAGCACGGACGGCGTGTTCGACCTTCCCGCACATGTTGGCAACGAGAACCCCAGAGGCGTGGCACCGCTCGACGACGCTGCCCGGTACGCCGAGTCCGGCGACGAAGAGCGTCGCGCCGCCTTCGATGAGGAGGTCAACCGAATGGTCCAGAGTTCCCGTCAGGGCGGTGAGGAGATCGACGCCAAAGGGCTGGGTGGTGGTAGCGCGGACGAGAGACATCTCCTCGACGAGCTGCTCGGGGCTCATGGCCGACGCGCCGAGGCATCCGAATCCCCCCGCCGCCGAGACCGCCGCCGTGAGTGCGGCGTAGGAGACGCCACCCATTCCAGCGAGCATCACCGGATGCTCGACGCCTAGGAGCTCCGTCAATCGGGTCTTCATGTGCCCCCCTCATCTGTTCGAGTCAGACGCTATCTCTGGTCTCTCCGCGTGGTCGGAATGCCATCAGGATCACGAGACCAACGGCCGAGCAGAGCATCGACGCCGCCAACAGGGCCACCTTGGTGGCTGCAAGTCGCCCTGGCTGCCCGGAGAACTGTTGCGCGGCGAAGAGGAGGGGGACCGTGAACCCGATCCCGCAGAGAACCCCGGCACCGATCATCTGGCGCCATGAGGTGTCGGGAGGCAGGCGGCCGAACCCCAGCCGCACGACGAGGGCGCTGACTCCGACGATTCCGACAGCCTTGCCGATGACGCGGGCACCGAGGAGGGCGATGATGACACCGCCGTTGCCGCTCCAGGGACGAGCCACGAGGTCGACGCCGCCGGCGGTGAGGGCGAAGAGGGGCAGGACGACGAATGCCGAGAGCGGGGCGACCCGTCGCTCGAGTCGAAGCCCTGGGCTCGTCGGATCGGCGCCGGAGAGCACGAGCACGCCGATGATCACCCCGGCCAATGTGGGCTCCAGGTGAAGCTGGCACAAGAGCCACCAGAGGACCCCCGTCAACGCGATCCACAGCGCAACGCCGCGATATCGGCGCCGCACAGCCAAGGCGCCACCGACCACCCCCAGGGCCACCCCGGCGCACGCGAGTCGCTGACCGAGGGGGAGCGAGGAGCCCTGGTGGCCGACGAGGGCCAGCACGATGACCGACGCCACGTCATCGGCGACGGCCAGGGTCAGGAGGAAGACGCGAAGATGAGTCGACACTCGGCGCCCGAGCAGACTCAGGGCACCGAGGGTGAAGGCGACGTCGGTGGCCATCGGGATTCCCCAACCGCCAGCCACGCCGTGACCCCCGGAGCCGAGGGCTATCGCCAGATAGACGAGCGCTGCGGCGGCCATGCCGCCAAGTGCGGCGGCCACCGGAAGCCCAGCCGTCGCTGGTTCGGAGAGGGAGCCGACAGATCGCTCTCGACCGATCTCAAGGCCGATGGCCGCGAAGAAGACCACCATGACCAGATTGGCCACGAGCGTACCGACGTCGTTCACCACGGAGAGCGGGATCGACGGGATGTGGACCTGCGCCGAGACGAACCGGTGATAAGACCCGGGAGAGAGCGAGGCCCAGAGCACGGCCGCAATCAGAGCGGCACCCAGGAGCGCACCTCCGGCAGCCTCCTCGGCGAGCAACGTGGCCACGAAGCCCCTGACGGGTCCGCCCTGCCAGCTCTCGGCAGCGGGTGGTCTGGGCCTCTTCATCTCCAAGAGCGTCTCCCATTTCCGCTCGCGGTGCCACCCGACACTTGGTCATCGAAAGGGAATCCATCGTAAACTCCGGCAGTGTCTGAACCCCCGCCGAGCGTCGTGACCGGTGGAGGGCCCACGATGGTCCTCGAGACGTCACGGGAAGAGGTCACACGGTGAACGGGGCGATCGCGGTCGGCATGCTGCCGATTGATCTCCCCAAGCGACGGGTCACCATCATCTTCATCGCCCTCATGCTGGGAACGTTCCTTGCAGCGCTTGACGGGACCATCGTCTCGACTCCTGAAGATCGATCGAGCCTCGAAGAGGTCGAGCTTGCTCCCGAACGGATCATCGGATCTGAGGACCGCGCCGCGGTGTACGCGAACCTGGCGATCCGGGCGCGGATCGAGCTCGCTCCCCAGGCCTGCTGGCTCCTCTTCCGGCGACTCGCCGCAGTGGTGATGGCCGACGACGACCGGCTGCTGCGTGCGGCCACGCCATCGCTCCCTCTGGACTGAGGACGCTCGGGCAGAGAGCCGGGGCACGGCGTCGTGCGTGAGAGCGGCACCCGTCGCCCTCGCTCGGTCGCTCATCCCGGTACGGGGTCGGCGAGCAGATGGTCCGCCCGACCAGCTCGGAGATTTGGCACGATGGTGGCGACCAAAGGGGAGTGGTATGTCGCAGGCGTCTGGAACGAAGTCACCTCGAGACCGGAGCAGGGATGCTCGCATGGTCCTGATCACCTTGGCCGTCGTGCTCTTGATGTGGTTCGTCTTCGGGAATGCGCAGAAGGTCCCGATCCACTTCTGGGTGTTCAGCGGCCATGCATCGCTCATCACCGTGATCCTGATCTCTGCTGCGCTCGGGGCGGTGATCGCGCTGCTTGTGGCGCGCTCTCGCCGTCGCTCCCCGCGCTGAGCGCTCAGCTCACGCAGTCGTCGCCGATTCGGTGGGGGCTGCTCCACCTGAGCCGTGGGGCTCGTCGGCATCCTCGTCGGGCGATGCGTTGAGGGCCGCGGGCTTCCTCGTCCATGGTATGGAGATCACCACCTGGTAGAGACCGAGGAGGATGAGCGTCCACAGGATCGAGGAAGGGGTCCGGTCACCGAGCAGGAAGATCGCGGCGACGCCAACGCCGACCCAGCGCATGGCCTTGAGGTTGCGGCGCACGAAGCTGTTCGACGCCTCCAGGACGGAGTTGGCCTTGGCCAGGGCCTTAGCGGTCTTCTCGCTCTGTGCGATCTCTCCGGTCTTGGCCACGAGCTGATGGCCGCCGCCGCGGACGAGCCTCCGGGAGGTGACGGCCCATGTCGAGTCGCCGAAGAACCACAGGATGGCGGCCGCCACGGTCAGGATGCCGAGGGTCCAGTACATCGACTGGCGCAGGTAGTGCATCAGGGCATCGAGGACGTGCTCGGCGAACAGCTGGGCATTCGGGGGAACGGCATTCATGAACTCCCAGCGACCGATCGCAAGCCCGACCACCAGCACGAGGCAGCCGATGATCCCACCGAGCACCACCCGTAGCGCAGCACGGCGGCGCTTAACGGCGATGAGGATGGCCAGCAGGCCGATCAGGGGCGTCCCGATGAGCAGGGCGAGGCGGAGGTTGACCGCCATGTTGAAGATCCCCTGGGCCTTCTGGACCTGCTTGTTGGAGAACAGCTGAAGGGAGAGTTCGCGGTTGGCTTGGAGCTGCTGCTTGATCGGGTTGAAGACGGTGACGCCTCTCTTGTCAAGCTCGTCGATCGCCTGGATGAGCACCGGGCTCAAGCCGACGACGACCTTGCGAGCGGTCGAGCCCTGCGCCGGGGTCTTCCCGGTCAGGAGGGCGAGGGCCGTCGCCTGCATGTAGCGGTTCTGGCTGCGCCAGAAGTCGGAGAACCACTGCGAGCTGACCACCTTGCGCATCTGGACCTCGGTGTAGCTCTCGAGCTGGGCGGTCAGGGGAGCGGCGAGGGCGTCACCTGCGCCCGGGAGGAGGTTGGCGACCTTCTCCTGCACGTTGAGCTGGTCGAAGAGCGCGGTGGTCGCCTTGTTGGCGACGAAGTTCGTGATGACAGGGTCGTCGACGAGGGGCTGGAGCGTGGCGACGTAGCGGTCGGTGTTGGTCACGGTCTTGACGGCCCACGCCGACATGAGCGTGATAGGCGTCAGGAGAGCAAAGAGGACGACGAGGACCCAGGTCACCACGCGCCGGACGCTGTGACGGGGCGTTGCGACAGCAACCTCTGACGTCGGAGGGACGGAAGCCGTTGGGTCAACCTGGAGTTCGTTGGTCATCTCGATGTCCCCCCGTTCGTCTTCTGCGTCACGATACCGCCCCCCTTGTACCGCCTTAGCGGTTCCCGGAGAGAGAGAGGCTTCCCGGGGGGCTCAACGAAGACGGACCCCAGCCGCGTGGCCAGAGGTTGCTCGGAGTCGTAGTATCACCTCTAAGGAGTGCTCTAGATCCACTAGACCGTCGAGAAGGGGAGGGGAGGACCACACAGTGCCGCTGTCAGAACATGAACAGCGAATTCTGGCTGAGCTCGAAGAGTCTCTCAGCAAGCAGGACCCCAACTTCGCCCATCGGGTGGCCAACGAGTCGGTGTATCGACACGCTGGGCGTCAGTGCAAGTGGGCCGCTGCCTTCTTCGTGGTTGGTCTGATCGTCCTTGTGGCGCTCTACCCGGTGTCGGTGCTCTACGGCCTGCTCGGGGTGGCGATCATGTTCGTCTCGGCCGTCGTCTTCGAGCGGAACCTTCGTCGGATGGGGAAGGCCGGATGGCACGACGTGACCCGCTCGCTCCACGAAGAGGAGCGATCAGGTGCGTCGGGGGGGATCGAGAGCGCAGTGCACGAAGCCCGCGACTGGATCCGAAGCCGGTTCCACCGGCGCGAAGACTGATTCGCCGGGCGGAGAATCGGTGAGCGAGAGAACCTGCCTCGCCATCGACATCGGTGGCACGAAGCTCGCTGTCGGCATCGTCGATGAGGATGGCTCCCTACTGAGTCGGCGCCAGGTCCCCACGCCTCACGTCATGGATCCCGATCTCGTGTACTCCGCTCTGGCCACCCTGTGCGGAGATGTCGTCGATGCAGCGCCTCATGCTCCCGAGCTGATCGGCGTCGGTTGCGGGGGGCCGATGGACCCTGGAGGGGTGGCTGTCTCGCCGCTCAACATCCCCGCGTGGCGCAGATTCCCTCTGGCGAGCCGGTTGGCAGCGTCGTTCGGACTGCCGGTCTTCGTCGACAATGACGGCAAGGCCCTCGCCCTGGGGGAAGGGTGGCGAGGCGCTGCTCGTGAGATCGAGTCGTTCATGGCCATGGTCGTCTCGACCGGCATCGGTGGTGGCATCGTCCTCAACGGTCGACTGCTCGACGGTCGTCTCGGAAACGCTGGCCACATCGGCCACCTCGTGGTCGTTCCCAACGGTCGACGGTGTGCCTGTGGCGTGAGGGGGTGTCTCGAGGCCGAGGCCTCGGGAACGGCGATCGCGGCCATGACCGGGCGTCCTGCTCGAGAGGCGCCCCCCGCAACGGTCACGCGGGCCGGGGAGCTCGTCGGCCACGCCGTGGCCTCGGTGGTGACCCTGCTGGATCTCGATCTCTGTGTCGTTGCCGGCTCGGTGGCGCTGGGGTTCGGCGAGCCCTTCTTCCGTGCAGCCCAGGCGGGGCTGGAACGAGAGACTGGACTGTCCTTCACGGAAGGAGCCAAGATCGTTCCGGCGGGGCTGGGTGATGCGGGACCGCTGATCGGTGCCGCTGCAGTTGGGTTGCTCGCCCAGCGAGACCGGGTGCCGGTCTCATGAGTCGCTTCATGGAGCGGGGAACGGTTCCCGCAGTGCTGCGGAGACCGTGGCGAATACCACGAGCGCTTCAGGCGGTCGCTGCACTCGCACCACAAGGGTGGTGGCGCCGTCGCCCCTTCCTACCGCTGCCCGACGACGCCTATTGGCGGTTTCGGCTTGAGACCTC
>JADGOD010000211.1 GCA_017883125.1 Acidimicrobiales bacterium | reverse complement strand
TGCGGTTCGGGCGCTGTGAAGTCGGCCTCCGTTGGGTCCAGGCGACGTCCTCAGATCGCAGCGGTCACGTCGCCACTCCCTTCGAGAACGAGTGCCGATCCGGCCGATCTGGCGAGGCGGCATCTCCGGCGCGACGACGGACGTCCGGTTGCCGGGCTCATCGTGGCGCTCGGCGACCGGTGGTGGCCTCATTCGGGATCGAGGGCACTCGAACGCGTCGGACGTGGCCCAGTTCGGGGCGCCGACCCCAAGCCCTCCGTGGGGCTCGGGCAACGGCGCCTCGCTGCCCTCAGGTCGCGTTCAGAAGCTCGGGGTGGCGCGCCTCGATCATTCGGCGCAAGCCGTCTCTCCAGTGGACCCGAGTGTGGCCGAGGACCTCGTGCATGTAGCTGACGTCAGGCCACAGAGGCGTGTGGGCCTCCGCGGTGTATTCGAAGATCGGCTCGACGCCAACGAGCTCGCCCATGTACGCGCAGTACTCCTCGATGCTCACGGTCTCGCTGCCCGCCCAGTTGACGACGATCGGCGGGAGAGCGGCGACCTCCAGGGCCCTGATGCCGAGAGCCACGTAGTCGTCCTCATAGATGGGGTTGTAGTTGTTGGGCGCGTCCGGGTAGAGCCGAATCGGCTCGCCCCTGAGCATTTGCTCGAGGCGCTCTGCCGGCGCACCTCCCTCAGGCCCGTAGGTCGAGCAGATGCGAATGATGCTCAGCGGTATCTCGAAGCGCTTGGCCACCCAGGTGCAGACGGCCTCGCCCGCGACCTTCGAGAAGCTGTAGTTCGCTCGCAGGGGAACGCCCGGCCCGTCAGCCTCGCTCAGAGGTCGCTGCCCCTGGTAGGCGTAGATCGAGCCCGTGGAGCAGTAGACGAAGCCCTTGGCCCGACGACAGTGATACATGAGGTCGCCCGAGATCTGGGCGTTCGTCTCGACGCATCGGCGCCAGCCCTCCGCTCCAGTGTCCACCGCTGCGTGAAAGACGTAGCTGAAGTCCTCGGGCAACGAGGCGAGGTCGCCGCTCGCGATGTCGAGGGGGACCGGTCGCACGCCTGCGAACGCCAGCTTGTCACGATCCAGGGGATCCTTGAGGCGGGCCAGGCCCCACACCTCGTTGCGCTCGGCCAGCGCTCGGGCGATCGGGAAGGCGATCTTCCCGCTGGCACCGGTGATGAGGATCTTCTCGCCTTCGAGCACCCTGGCCTCCGCCCTGCTGGTCTGAACCGTACGGGCACGAGGAAGTCTCATGCCGTGTGACCAAACGCCGTCGTCGGGCACGGTAGAAGACGTCGCGTGAGCCGTCAAGGTCCGCCGCATCCGTCCCGAGCAGCTCGTGCCTCCGCGGATCGATGAACCTAGACTCGCTTCATGTCTTTTCTGGTCGGCACCCCCTCTGACGAATCGCCTGAGATGCTGGCCACGGGACGGACGGACGTGACGACCATCTACACGTCACTCTCCGAGCGACACCCCGACGGTCGAGACGCCGAGTACCTGGAGTGGCACTCGCTCGACCACCGCCCCGAGCAGCACCGATTGAGCAAGCTGCGCGCGTCGTTCCGCCTGGTGTCCACCCCGGCCTGCCGGGCGGCACGAGCAGCGAGCGACGATCGCTACGACGCTGCCGATCACGCCATGACCTACCTCTGGACCGACCTCGCCGGGTTGGACGGCTTCAACGACCTGAGCGTCGCGATGAGGAACGCCGGACGGGCGCCCTACCTCCTCCCGCTGGTGGAGCGGGCCGTGTATAGCCTCGACGGAGCCGTCGCGGCGCCTCGGATCAAGATCGGCGCCGACGTGCTGCCCTGGTGGCCCATCAAGGGCGTCTACCTCTTGATCGAGCGCGGAGAGGCGCCAGCCGGTGAGCTCATCGACGTCCCCGGCGTGGGTGGCGCATGGTGGGGTGGGGCACAGCCCATGGAGCCCCCCTTCTGCACCAGAGACAACAGCGGCCTGCAGATCACCTACTGCTTCCTCGACGACGAGCCTGCAGAGGTCGCAGAGCGGCTCCGCCCTGTTCTCGAGAAGCGCTGGTCGAGCTCGTCGATCGAGCCGCTCCTCGCCGCACCCTTCCACAGCCTCGTGAACTACCAGTGGGATCGCTACTGCCCTTCCAACCCCGTCAGCTGACCGTTCAGGATGCACCGGTGCTAGCGCGACCTGGCGCTGCACGGGCGTCGCAATTGCGGGCCAGCCTTCCGATGGTGAACAGATGCGGTTGTTGGTTGAGGGACCTTGCTGTTTACTGGGGAGCGAGAGTGCATCGGCACCAGAGGGAGTGGTCGGATGGGCCTGAGTGAGATGTACCACGTGGGCATCATCGTTCCGGATGTCGAGGTTGGCCGCGAGCGCCTGACCGAGCTGCTCGGGATCGCCTGGGGCCCTGTCGTCGAGGCAGAGGTGAAGGTGCGGGACGGCGATGGGAATCCCCTCGAGGTCTCGCTCAAGATGTGCTACTCGACCGAGGCCCCCTACCTCGAGCTGATCGAGGAGCGGCCGGGAACGCCCTGGGTCTGCAATGAGCACTCGAACCTGCACCACATCGGGTTCTTCTCCGACGAATTGGGCTCAGACTCGACGGGACTCTCGGGTTCTCAATGTCCGATCGACTTCGCCCGTCGCGGCGAGGCGGCCGGGATCGCCGGCTGGGTCTACCACCGAGATCCCCTCGGCATCCGAATCGAGCTTGTCGATGCTGCGGATCGGCCGATGATGGAGAAGTTCCTATTCACCGCCCCACCGAGCTGACGCAGCTAAGGCTTGCAGGTGGCCCGCAGCCGCGTCAGGACCGAGAGCCCTGCGGCGGGTGGACAAACCACAGGTTCTCCTCCGCGAGCCGCTCGCTCTTCCAGCCTTGCGAGGTGCGCACCAGGCCATGGTGGTAGTAGCCACCGCAGAAGCTGTGCTCAGCCATCCCGGGCAGCAGCATCGGGATGTAGAACATGGCCCGGACCTTCGCCCTGTCGCCATCGAGTTCGATCTCCAGGTTCGAGAGGAGATGCTGGGTCATCGGCACGGCGCTCAGTGAGGCTTCGAGCCAGCCGGCGATCTCGTCGCGCAGACCAGCTGGGCCACCAGCCGAGCGGTAGTCGACCTGAGCTTCAGGGGTGAAGACCGTCTCCCAGAGCTCCCAGTCCCTGGAGTCCACGCCACGGGCATACCGAGTGAGCAGCTCACTGATCGCGATCTTGTCATGCAAGGCTTGTTCGTCCCCTTGGATCCTCCGATGCTCCTTGAGGGCTCACTCGGACGCTCGTGAGTCGCCCTGGGCAGCGCGACTCTCCACCCGGACCCGCTCCGCCTTCACGACGAGCTCGATCGGACCATGCACCGGCTCACCACCGACAACGCGGCCGTCGCCACCGCGCCCCGCACACAACCAGCTGCGGGCCGCCGTCGCTGAGCACGCCACCTCCCCACTTCCTGCGGAGTGTGGGCACGGCCCGCCCAATAGGCTCCGACGCAACCGACGACAGCCGGGCAGTGAGGGGGATCTCCATGGACGACATCGAAGCCATCAGGCAGCTCAAAGCGCGGTACTTCCGCACGATCGACACCAAGGACTGGGACGGCCTGCGCCGGGTGTTCGCCGACGACGTCGTCATGGACACCGTCGACGCGGGCGGTGACGTCATGACCGGTGCCGATGACTTCCTCGACTTCCTCCAGGGCGCGCTCGCCGACGTCGTGTCGGTCCACCACGGCCACACGCCCGAGATCGAACTCACGTCACCCACCACGGCCACAGGGATCTGGGCCATGGAGGACATGTTGCGTTGGGGCAACGGCATGGAGCTGCACGGCTACGGCCACTACCACGAGACCTATGAGAAGGTCGACGAAACCTGGCGCATCAAGACGCAGAAGCTCACCCGGCTGCGCACGGACATCACCGAGCCGGCCGACGCCTGACGCTCGACGACGGGGGCCGGCGCTCCCGAGCACGCTGCAGGAGGTTGCACTGATTGCAGAAATGGGGACTTCTCAGAGGCTTTGGAGCTTACGAAGCCGCATCGATCTCTCGAAGACGCGCCTGCGTAGTTGCCACGATTGTTGACACGCGACTTTCTGATCGGAGATCAGCAGGCGTTGAACTGGAGGATCTAGTCGGCAGATCAGGTCACGGTATGGCGCCACTACGACCACGACGCGTCAGTCTTGCCAACTACTCGCCTATCAGGGAGATCAGTTCTCGGGGTACCGGACAGTGAGGAAAAGACATCAGTGAATGTGAGCGAACAGCTCGATGCACGTCGGCGCGCCGATCGGCCTCCGCGCGCCAAGACTTCTACGATCGAGGTTGGTTGGACTCGTCCCTACGTTCTCTTCAAGGGGACTTGAGGAGCCATAGGGTGCCCAAGGGTTCCTCCAGGAGGCGATTAACGGCCCCCACGTCGAGCGGCGGAGCAAAGAGGAACCCCTGACCGGTGTCGACGTTCAGGGCGGTGAGGTGCGCGAGCTGACCCTCGTTCTCGATGCCCTCAGCGATGATCTCGAGTTGGAGCGCTTTGCCCAGCTGGACCATGGTGCGGATGAGGGTCGCCGACTCCGGAGTGTCGGTGAGCCCC